>NZ_CP162822.1:5607500-5898871 GCF_054681355.1 Pseudomonas sp. H1_G08 | reverse complement strand
CTAAGCCCGTAGCGGCCATTGGCGAACATCCATCACCGGATTCGTTGCTATCCCATCACGCGACTGACACTGATAGTGTTACCGCCACGCGTAGGACGCTTCGTACGCAAACCTCCATAGCAAACGCCGTACCACACCGCTTGCGAAAGTGATTGCGCGACACGTCAATAGCTAAACTTGTAACCTTGCGACATCTTGTTAACGGATCAACCGGGCGCGCACTTCAATCACGCACTCAATGAGAGCGCCCGCACATTTTTGGAGCAGACATGACCGAGCCCTTGATTCTTCAGCCTGTTAAGCCCGCAGACGCCTGCGTGATCTGGCTGCACGGCCTCGGCGCCGACCGTTACGACTTCCTGCCGGTGGCCGAGGCGTTGCAGGAAAGCCTGCTGAGCACGCGTTTTGTGCTGCCGCAGGCGCCGACGCGTCCAGTGACGATAAATGGCGGATATGCCATGCCCAGCTGGTACGACATCAAGGCCATGAGCCCGGCCCGGGCGATCGACCGTGACCAGTTGGAAGCTTCGGCAGAGCGCATCATCGAACTGATCGAAGCCGAGCGCGCCAGCGGAATAGACGCCTCGCGGATTTTTCTCGCCGGGTTTTCCCAGGGCGGCGCGGTGGTATTGCACACCGCATTTCTGAAGTGGCAGGGGCCGTTGGGTGGCGTGCTGGCGTTGTCGACTTACGCACCGACGTTCAGCGACGAACTGGAGTTATCCGCCAGCCAGCAGCGCATTCCGGTGCTCTCGCTGCACGGCCAGTTCGATAACGTGGTGCAGAACTCGATGGGCCGCAGTGCTTACGAGCATTTGAAGAAGCATGGTGTCACCGTGACATGGCAGGAATACCCAATGGAGCACGAAGTGTTACCTGAAGAGATTCGCGACATTGGTGTCTGGTTGAGCGAACGGCTGCGCTGATTGTCGACCAATCCCTGCCCATTGATCCCTCCTACTACGCCGCGCCCGATTCTTGCATTACACTGGCCGGCGTACATTCCTTAACCAATTGATGAGATGACCGTGCTCAAAGCACTCAAGAAAATGTTCGGTAAAAGCGAGGCTGAGCAGCTCGCGCCAGTTCCCAGTGCGCCGTCGCACGCCCCCGGTCATCGCGCCGATGCCCCGCAGGCCGACCGCCCCGCTCCCGCAGCCGCACCGAAGCCCGAAGAAAAACCCGCTGCGGCCGCGCCAATGGCCGTAGAGCCTGCACCCGGCGAAGCGCCGAAACCGGCCAGACCGCGTCGCGAACCGAAGCCCAAGGCACCGGTCATTCCATGGAAACTCGAAGACTTCGTCGTCGAACCCCAGGAAGGCAAAACCCGCTTTCACGATTTCAAGCTTGCTCCGGAACTGATGCACGCCATTCAGGACCTGGGCTTTCCTTACTGCACGCCGATCCAGGCGCAGGTGCTGGGCTTCACCCTCGCCGGCAAAGACGCCATTGGCCGCGCGCAGACCGGCACCGGCAAGACCGCCGCGTTCCTGATCTCGATCATCACCCAGTTGCTGCAGACGCCGCCGCCGAAAGAGCGCTACATGGGCGAACCGCGCGCGCTGATCATCGCGCCGACCCGTGAGCTGGTGGTGCAGATCGCCAAGGACGCCGCTGACCTGACCAAGTACACCGGCCTCAACGTCATGACGTTCGTCGGTGGTATGGATTTCGACAAACAGCTCAAGCACCTCGAAGCGCGGCATTGCGACATCCTCGTCGCCACGCCGGGCCGCTTGCTCGACTTCAACCAGCGCGGCGACGTGCACCTCGACATGGTCGAAGTGATGGTCCTGGACGAAGCCGACCGCATGCTCGACATGGGTTTCATCCCGCAGGTACGGCAGATCATTCGCCAGACCCCGCCGAAGTCCGAGCGCCAGACCCTGCTGTTCTCCGCGACCTTCACCGAAGACGTGATGAATCTGGCCAAGCAATGGACCACCGACCCGGCGATTGTCGAAATCGAAATCACCAACGTCGCCAACGAGAACGTCGAGCAGCACATCTACGCCGTGGCCGCTGCCGACAAATACAAGCTGCTCTACAACCTGGTCAACGATAACGGTTGGGAGCGAGTCATCGTGTTTGCCAACCGCAAGGACGAAGTACGCCGCATCGAAGAGCGTCTGGTGCGTGATGGCATCAACGCCGCGCAGCTGTCCGGCGACGTGCCGCAACACAAGCGCATCAAGACTCTGGAAGGCTTCCGCGAAGGCAAGATTCGCGTGCTGGTGGCCACCGATGTCGCCGGTCGCGGCATCCACATCGACGGCATCAGCCACGTGATCAACTTCACCCTGCCGGAAGTCCCGGACGATTACGTGCACCGCATTGGCCGTACCGGTCGTGCCGGCGCCGATGGCGTGTCGATCAGCTTTGCCGGCGAGGACGACTCTTACCAGTTGCCGTCGATCGAAGAAAAGCTTGGTCGCAAGATCAGCTGTGAAACCCCGCCGACGCATCTGCTGCGTGCGGTTGAGCGCAAGCGTCCGCAGTAAGCGCCACGAAATGAAAAAGCGCAGCCGGCAACGGACTGCGCTTTTTTTATGCCCGATGGTTGCTCGCCAGAACTAAAAGTCCATAATGGAAAAATAAGTTTAGTTTCGGAGCGCGAAATGTCCAGTACGCCCTATGTGATCGATCAAGCCCAGGCCCATGAGCTATTGGCGCGTATCGATGTTCCGCAAATCCTGCGCAAGCTGTTCCGCGATCTCGCGGCCGGGAACGCCGTGCAGCCGGCGCAGCAATGGGTCGAGTTTCCGCAGGGTGCCGGCGACTTCATCAACTACTTGGGTGTACTGGCCGAGGACGGCGTGTACGGAGTGAAGACTTCGCCGTACATCGTCCGTGAGCAGGGTGCGCTGGTGACGGCATGGACATTGTTGATGTCGATGAAAACCGGCCAGCCGCTGCTGCTCTGTGATGCCGGCGAACTGACCACCGCGCGCACCGCCGCGACCACGGCCGTGGCGGTCGACGCCCTCGCCCCTTTGAATGCCCAGCGACTGGCGATCATCGGCAGCGGCAAGGTTGCTCAAGCGCATCTGCATTACGCCAAAGCGCTGCGCGACTGGCAGAGCATCAGCCTGTATTCGCCGTCGCTGCTGGAAGATGCGCAAACACAGGCTGTGTTGAAGTCCATCGCGCCGTCACTGAAGATTGCCGACAGCCGCGAGACCGCCATTGGCGATGCGGATGTGATCATGCTCTGCACCTCGTCGGCCGGGCCGGTAATCGATCCTGCCGGGTTAAGCAAACCGGCGCTGATCACCTCGATCAGCACCAACGCCCCCCGCGCCCATGAAGTACCGCCGCAAAGCCTCAACGACATGCAGGTGTTCTGCGACTATCGTCTGACCACGCCGGGTTCGGCAGGTGAGATGCTGATTGCCGCCGAGCAGCATGGCTGGAACAAGGATTCGATTGTCGGCGACCTCGCCGACTTGCTCAGCGAAAAAGTGCAGCGCCCGGGTTACGACCGTCACGTGTTCTTCCGTTCAATCGGCTTGGGCCTGGAAGACATTGCCCTCGCCAATGCGGTTTATCACTTAACCCACTAACGCCAAAAATCCCCTGTGGGAGCGAGCCTGCTCGCGAATGCGGTCTGACATTCAGCGAAGATGTCGACAATACACCGCTTTCGCGAGCAGGCTCGCTCCCACAAGGGACTAGCGAACGCCTTGATATTGCGTACCCACTGGAGACCTACATGAACCACGCAGATTTCATCATCATCGGCGGCGGGATTGCCGGCGCTTCCACCGGGTTCTGGCTGGCGCCGCACGGCAAAGTGATCGTGCTTGAGCGTGAAACCCATCCCGGCTATCACTCCACCGGTCGCTCCGCCGCGCTGTACACCGCCGCCTACGGCACCGCACAGGTCCGCGCACTGACTCAGGCGAGCCGCGCGTTTTTCGACAGTCCTCCGAGCGGCTTTTGCGAGCACCCGCTGCTGACTCCGCGCGGCGAAATGACCGTCGACTTCATCGGTGATCCCGCCGAACTGAACAATCAATACCTCAGCGCCAAAGCCACCGTGCCGCAGATGCAACTGCTCAGCGCCGACGAAGCCTGCGCGCGTCTGCCGATCCTGCGCCGGGAAAAAGTCCACGGCGCGATCTACGACCCATCGGCCTGCGACATCGACACCGACGCGCTGCATCAAGGCTACCTGCGCGGCATCCGGCGCAACCACGGCGAAGTGCGCACCGATTGCGAAGTGCTCGGCTTGAGCCGCGATGCCGATGGCGTGTGGATCGTGCAGACCAATGGCGAGACGTTCAGCGCACCGGTGCTTATCAACGCCGCCGGTGCGTGGGCCGACAAGATCGCTGCCCTGGCCGGTGCGCAGCCGCTGGGTCTGCAAGCGAAACGCCGCGCCGCATTTATCTTTGCCGGCCCGGAAGGCGTGGACACTCATCATTGGCCAATGCTGGTCAGCCTCGACGAATCCTTCTACATGAAGCCCGACGCCGGCATGTTCCTCGGCTCGCCCGCCAACGCCGATCCGGTCGAACCGCACGATGTGCAGCCGGAAGAACTCGACATCGCCATGGGCATTTATCAGATCGAAGAGGCCACCACGCTGACCATCCGCCGTCCGACCCGCACCTGGGCCGGTCTGCGCAGTTTCGTTGCCGACGGTGATTTGCTCAGCGGCTTTGATCCGCAGGTGCCAGGGCTGTTCTGGGTCGCCGCGCAGGGCGGTTACGGCATTCAGACGTCGCCGGCGATGGGCCAGGCCAGTGCGGCGCTGGTGCGCGGCGAGCCATTCCCCGAGCACCTGCATCAATTCGGCCTGGACAGCGCCATGCTCTCCCCGGCCCGACTGGCTTGATCGCATCGACTCGTCCAAAAGATTGCGGCACACTCGCAGCGCCCCGGCACAAGGGGCGCTGACGCTGCCTGGAGCTCCACTGTCATGACTGCCCCTGAATTCGACCCGGCGCTGGATAACTTCCGCGCCATCGCCGACGCCATCGCCACGCTGTTCTTTCCACATGCCGAGGTGGTGCTGCACGACCTGCGCACGCAGAAGGTCGACTACATCGCCAACAACCTGTCCAAGCGCGAGATCGGCGACGACTCGTCACTGGAAGACATGCTCAGCGAGGATGTCAGCGACAGGAACATCGGCCCGTACGAAAAGCTCAACTGGGACGGTCAGAAAATTCGCAGCCTGAGCACCGTGCTGCGTGACAGCGAAAGTCGGCCGCTGGCGGTGCTGTGCATCAATCTGAATATTTCCCTGTTCGAGAACGCCAAAGCGGCGCTGGACCTGTTTCTCTCGCCGAGCAAACTGATTCCGCAGCCGGACTCACTGTTCCGTGATGACTGGCAGGAACGCATCAACACCTTCCTCCACGCCTGGTTGCGCGAGCGGCAGTTGAGCCTGAACCTGCTGACCCGCGATCACAAACGCGAACTGGTGCTGGCGCTGCACGCCGAGGGCGCGTTCAAGGGCAAGAGCGCCTCGAACTACGTGGCCAATGTGCTGAACATGGGGCGGGCGACGGTGTACAAACATTTGAAGGAATTGAAGGGCTGAAGATTTGCATCGCTAGCGCTGGCCTCTTCGCGAGCAGGCTCGCTCCCACATTTGGAATGCGTTACCCCTGTGGGAGCGAGCCTGCTCGCGAAAGCGCTTGATCAATCGCCGTAGATATCGGTCTTGAAATACTTCTCGGAAATCTTCTGATACTCGCCATTCGCGCGAATCCCGTCGATGGCGCGGTTCAACTGGCTGACCAGTTCACCGTTGCCCTTGCGCACGGCAATCCCCGCACCCTCGCCGACGTACTTCGGATCCTTCAGCTCCGGCCCGACAAACTCATAACCCTTGCCACGCGGCATCGACAGAAAGTCATTGAGCGGGATGGTGTCGGCGAAAATCGCATCGAGGCGCCCCGCCGCCAGGTCCATGTAGATTTCTTCGTTGTTGCTGTAGCGCTTGACGTTGATGCCCTTGGGTTCGAACACCTCGGTGGCATAACGATCGGTGGTGGTCGCGCGCTGCACGCCGACGTTCTTGCCTTTGAGGCTGGCGTACTGATCATCCACCGTCGCGCCTTCCTTCATGACCAGACGCGAAGAAGTGAAATAGTACTTGTGGCTGAAATCCACCGACTTCTTGCGATCTTCGTTGATGGTCATCGACGACAGCGCCATGTCGATCTTCTTCACTTTCAGCGAAGGAATCAGCCCGTCGAACTCACCTTCAACCCACACGCACTTGACCTTCATCTGCGCACACAGGGCATTGCCGATGTCGTAGTCGAAACCGACGATTTCACCTTTATCGGTTTTCGAAGCGAACGGCGGATAGGCCGCTTCGATGCCGATACGCAGGGTTTTCTCGGCGGCGAAGACGCTGGAGCAGGCCAGCAGACTGAGAGCCAGACCGGTGATGAGGGGAAGTTTCTTCATGTTCGTTCTCTCGCGGGTTGTTGTTGGTTTGGCGAAGAAGAGCAGCTACAAGCGGCAACCTGATAGCTGCAAGACAGAAGCTTTTTTGTACTTGGAAATCCATACTGGACTCTCAGGTACAAATCGTCAATCGGGTAGAGAGGGAAGGATTTTCGGTGTCACAGATGACGCCTTCGCGAGCAGGCTCGCTCCCACAGGGGAACGCTTTCCAATTGTGGGAGCGAGCCTGCTCGCGAAGACTGACCGGAGGGCGCTACAGAAACTACTTCTTCCAGCGATCCGCAGCCGCATGATCACTGTCACGCCCTTCGACCCAACGCGGGCCGTCACTGGTGTTTTCTTTTTTCCAGAACGGCGCGCGGGTTTTCAGGTAGTCCATGACGAAGGCGCAGGCATCGAACGCGGCCTGGCGGTGGGCGCTGGCGGCGCCGACGAAGACGATCGGTTCGCCCGGCTCCAGCGCGCCGATGCGGTGCAGCACTTCCAGTTTCAACAGCGGCCAGCGCTGCTCGGCTTCGACAGTGATCTTGCCCAGAGCCTTTTCGGTCATGCCCGGATAGTGTTCGAGGAACATCCCGGCCACGTCGAGCCCGTCGTTGAAGTCGCGCACATAACCGACAAAACTCACCACTGCGCCAACGCCGACATTGGCCGCGTGCATCGCATTGACTTCAGCGCCCGGATCAAACGGCTTGGCCTGCACGCGAATCGTCATGCTCAGCCTCCGGTGACGGTGGGAAAAAACGCCACTTCGTCGCCATCGACCACCGGCTCGTCGAGCTGGCAGAGATCTTCGTTGCGTGCGCACATCAGGTTCTGCTCGCTCAATACTTCGGCGCCATCACGTTGCGCCTGCATTTCAAGCACATGCGCGCGAACGTCATCGACGGTGGCGAAATCGCCTTCAACCGCAACCGAATCCACGCCCAACGCTTCACGGTAACGGGCAAAAAACTTCACGGTCAGTTTCATGGCTGCTCCGCCTGGAAGTGGCCGCTCTTGCCGCCGACTTTCTCCAGCAGACGCACGCTTTCGATGGTCATGCCCCGGTCGACGGCTTTGCACATGTCGTAAATGGTCAGGGCGGCGACGCTGGCGGCGGTCAGCGCTTCCATCTCGACACCGGTCTGCCCGGACAACTTGCAGCGGGCGACAATGCGCACGCTGTCATCGCCTTCGGCGCTGAGTTCGACTTTGACGCCAGTCAGCATCAGCGGGTGGCACAGGGGAATCAGATCGCTGGTTTTCTTCGCCGCCTGAATTCCGGCAATGCGCGCCACGGCGAACACATCACCCTTGGGATGACCGCCGCTGACGATCATCTGCAGGGTTTCAGGGAGCATGCGCACCAGCGCTTGAGCGGTCGCTTCACGGAACGTCACGGCTTTTTTAGTGACGTCGACCATGTTGGCGCGACCTTGGGAATCGAGATGAGTCAGCACGGGATTACTCCTGATCAGGAGCGTGGATTGTAAACCTGTGGGTCAGATATCCGCATCACTGATTATGAAATCACCGTTGCCCCCTGTGGGAGCGAGCCTGCTCGCGAAAGCGGATTCAGATTCACTATAGATGTCGACTGATACACCGCATTCGCGAGCAGGCTCGCTCCCACAGGAGATATGCATTTATCCATAAAAAAACCGGGCGGCTTTAAGGGCCACCCGGTTCTGGGTGAAAGGTTACAAATGCGATTCGGCGTATTCGGCCAGGATCGAGCGAGGCACCCCTTGCAGGGTGATGTGCACACCGTTGGGGAAATCCTTGAAGCGTTCGGTCAGGTAGGTCAGCCCGGAGCTGGTCGCGGACAGGTATGGGGTGTCGATCTGCGCCAGGTTGCCCAG
Organism: Pseudomonas sp. H1_G08; assembly: GCF_054681355.1. NCBI lineage: Bacteria > Pseudomonadati > Pseudomonadota > Gammaproteobacteria > Pseudomonadales > Pseudomonadaceae > Pseudomonas > Pseudomonas sp. H1_G08. Next base: position 5,890,598 of record NZ_CP162822.1, on the reverse strand, counting down.
GCACACCACTTTGGAACCGGCGCCGGCACGGGTGATGATGGTTTTCATCTGATGCGGCGTGAGGTTCTGGCATTCGTCGATCAGGATCAGGCTCTGCTGGAAGCTGCGACCACGAATATAGTTGAGCGATTTGAACTGCAACGGCACTTTGCTGAGGATGTAGTCGACGCTGCCATGGGTGTTTTCGTCATCCATGTGCAAGGCTTCGAGGTTGTCGGTGATGGCGCCCAGCCAAGGCTCCATTTTTTCCGCTTCGGTGCCGGGCAGGAAGCCGATTTCCTGGTCCAGACCCTGCACGCTGCGGGTGGCGATGATGCGGCGATAACGTTTGCTGACCATGGTCTGCTCGATCGCAGCGGCCAGCGCCAGAATGGTTTTACCGGACCCGGCGGCGCCGGACAGGTTGACCAGATGAATGTCCGGGTCAAGCAACGCGTACAGCGCCAGACTCTGATAGATGTCGCGCGGTTTCAGGCCCCACGCCTCCTGATGCAGCAGCGGTTCCTGGTGCAGGTCGAGGATCAGCAGGCGGTCTTCCTGGATTTCCTTGATCCAGCCGACAAAGCCCTGTTCGTCGATGATGAACTCGTTGATGTGCAGGGCCGGCAGATTGTCGATCAGTTGCACCTGATGCCAGGTGCGGCCGTGGTCCTGACGGGTTTCGACCTTGCTCACGCGGTCCCAGAAGGAGCCGGTCATGTTGTGGTAGCCGTTGGGCAGCAGGGACACGTCATCGACCAATTGGTCGGTGCTGTAGTCCTCGGCGTCGATGCCACAGGCGCGCGCCTTGAGGCGCATGTTGATGTCTTTGGTGACCAGCACCACCGGTTTTTGCGGATCGCGGGTATGCAGATCAATCAGTTGGTTGATGATTTTGTTGTCGTTCAGATGCTCGGGCAGAATCAGGTTTGACTCGGCCTGCTTGCTCATCAGAATTGACAGCAAGCCCTTCGGCCCGCCCTTGCCACGCTGGATCGGCACGCCCAGCTCAACGTCTTCAGGGGACGCATCGCCCAGGGTCTTGTCGATCAGGCGGATCGCCTGGCGGCATTCGGCGGCCACGCTGTGATGGCCGCTCTTGAGCTTGTCCAGCTCTTCCAGCACGGTCATCGGGATGGCGACGTGGTGTTCTTCGAAATTGAGCAGGGCATTTGGATCGTGAATCAATACGTTGGTATCGAGTACATACAGGATTGGCTGGTTGGAGGAAGGGCTGCGTCCGTGATCATCCATACTCGGTCACCTTTGTGGGAGCCATTCGACGCAATACCGTGACAGTGCTGCGCCTCGAGGTGACTGCCGAATTCATCCACGAGGGCTTGGATGAACTGCACACAATAGGAGTCTGGGAAGACGCCACCTGTGTTGCAGGTTTCGGCGGTCTGTCTTCGTAATACTCCAAAACCGATGACATAAAAAAGCTCTTTGACGGTTTTTTTAAGTTTATTTTGCAGAGTGACGAAAAGCCCTTGGCGGACTCCCCGTACCCCGCTAAAGTCGGAAGTCCGCCTGCATCGAATTCCTCCTGAAAATCACCCCAAGCCCAATGTTTCCGGGCTTTTTGTCGTTTCTCAACGAAACGCGTCCTGACAGTCTTCCCAGCCGATGCCGCTCTGCGCAGTCTGGGTGATCAGCCACGGCAGGGACGTCTTCACCGCATCCTGTTTCATGTTGAAATTGATCACCCCGTGCCGCCACAGCAGCATCAGGGTCAGCACCCGCTGCGCGCTTGCAGGGCCTTTGAGTTTGCCGGCACCGTCCTGGGCATCGATGTCCCACAGCGCCACTTGCAGGCCCTGGCTATTGAAGAAACCTTGTGCGTCACTGCGGCGCTGGCCATCCGGCGGACGGAACAGCGGCACGTAGTTTTCCGGCAGTTTGTTCTTCACCAGATCGGCGCTGCGCCGCACCGAATCCTGCCAGTCCTGCCAATGGCTGTGAGAGCGGAACTCCCAGCCCTGCACGCCAACGCACTGCCGGGAGAAACTCGCCTGCAGGCTGCTGACCGAACGGCCAGCGAGTCGCGCCTGAATATCCTTGCCCAGTACAAAGAATGTCCCGCTCAGATTAGATTTTCGCAGGTATTCGGTCAGCCAGTCGGTGTTGTCCGGTTGCACGTTGGCGGCGCTGTCGAAGGTCAGCAGAAACAGCCGGTCGTGCATGTCGTCGCCGTTGCGCTCGTAGTCGCCGAAACGATCGAATTCGTTACTGGTTTGCGGTGACAGCGCGGCCTTGCGCATCAGCTCGTCGAGGTACTGCAAATGGAAGATCCGGCTCGGCTCGGCCCATTTGGTGTAATAGCTGTCGTCGCTGACGACGAACTTGGCCGCCTGCTCGCGCAGGGTCGGCAGGTCTTCGACGAGGAAGCAGAACGAGGCGTCCTGATCGCAGCTTTGCTGGGCGTGGTTGTAGTTGGCGAGCAAGCGCTGCCAGAGGCGCTGGCGCAGCTGATTGACCGCATCGATATTGACCGTGCGCAGGCCCAGGCGCTGGGCCAGTGCCGCCTCGTCGATGGACTCGGTGCCGAGCAGGCCGCGAGCGAACATGAGGATTTCCGCCCGCGACGCGACGTCGAACAGGGTCGGGTTGCTGAGCTGCTCCGGCCAGGTCGTGCGATCCAGCGTCGCCGCATCGCCGGGCGCCGCCATGGCGCCGAAGCTCAGCAGCCACGCGGTGAATAAAAGAACAATGCGCAAAGGGATGTCTCCATAACAAAACCCGCGCGGCACTATAGCTGATGTGCAAGATTCAAGGTCGTCACCCTCACCCCAGCCCTCTCCCAGAGGGAGAGGGAGCTGACCGAGCGGTTCTTTCGATATCCGTCTACCTGAGCTATCGAGTCGAACTCAAATTTGAAGCCAGCGAACATCGGCCCCCTCTCCCTCTGGGAGAGGGCTGGGGTGAGGGTAAAATCCACCAACCGTCGCAAATCCCGGCACTTGCACCGACCTATAACCCCCATAGCTGGAGTCAACCCGGACAACCCCCTAGAATCGCCCCCACGATTAAAGGAGACGACTTCATGCTGATGGTGATTTCCCCCGCCAAGACCCTCGACTACGAAACACCGCCGGCGACCCAGCGCTTCACCCAGCCGCAGTACCTCGACCATTCCCAGGAATTGATCCAGCAGTTGCGCGAGCTGAGTCCGGCGCAGATCAGCGAGTTGATGCACGTGTCCGACAAGATCGGTGGCCTCAACGCCGCGCGTTTCGGCAGCTGGACACCCGCCTTCACCCCGGAAAACGCCAAGCAGGCCCTGCTCGCCTTCAAGGGTGACGTGTATACCGGCCTCGACGCTCAGTCCTTCAGCGAGGCGCAATTCGATTACGCGCAAAAGCACTTGCGCATGCTCTCCGGCCTTTATGGCCTGCTGCGGCCGCTGGACCTGATGCAACCCTATCGCCTGGAAATGGGCACCAAACTGGCCAACGGCCGTGGCAAGGATCTGTATGCGTTCTGGGGTACGCGCATCAGCGAGTGGCTGAATGAAGCGCTGGCCGATCAGGGCGATGACGTACTGCTCAACCTTGCATCCAACGAATACTTTTCTGCGGTCAAGCGCAGCGCCCTGAATGCGCGGATCATCAACACCGAGTTCAAGGATCAGAAGAACGGCCAGTACAAGATCATCAGTTTCTACGCGAAAAAAGCGCGCGGCCTGATGAGCCGTTTTGTGATCCAGGAACGGATCAACGACCCGGCTCAGCTCAAGCAATTCGATGTCCAGGGTTATCGCTACAGCGCCGAACAATCGAAACCCGACAATCTGGTGTTTTTGCGCGACCACGCCCCGGAATAAAGCATGCCCTTTGCACGACTCTTTTTCTCAAGAGTCGTGCAGTCCGCCCGAAGTCAAAATTCCCCCGCCGCATATCGCCAAATTCATGGCGCCAATAAAACCACACTCTATTTTCTAATTTTAGTTTCACTCGACACTGAAGTTTTTTTTCAGTAGTGGCACCTAAATTTTTTACCCGTAGTGGCACAAAACTATCGGCCCCGGTTTCGCCCCGATAACTAAAGGGCGAAATCGTTAGTGCTATCAATTTGCACCCAGTGCCATCTTCATCAATATTTCAAAAAATTTCGACTGGCACGATGAGCGGGCTGGAACTATGTCCAAATGCATTGCTCATACCACCGGTAACGATTCTCGCCGAGTTTGTACGAGATAACTTACGCAGAGCTGATAGCCATGTAACCAAGTTGTCACAGCAACTTGCCTGAGTGACTAACTAGTCTCAAAACAATCGAAGGACAGGAGATACGCACCATTAATATCCCCTACAAAGGCCAAGGCCGCGCCCCTATAAACGTGCTCGCCTGAGCACCTAACTGCTTGATTTACCGGCCCCCTACCGGACGTCGAGCAGGCTACACGACTGCACTAGAGTCTTCCCGCACGGAAGATCGGCTGCATAACAGGGCAAGTCATAACAACAAGGCCTAGTTGCGCACATCTTGAGTGCACTTATTAGACACTCGGAACTTTGTATGCCTGCACACGGCATTGTGGCGCCTGTAAGCCGCACTTCCGAGTGCACTAGTGACCGCTGAACACCATTAACTCCGGCCTTCTAAGGCCTGATATATACAGAGGTAATTGCGATGCGCATCAGCATATTTGGTTTGGGTTACGTTGGCGCAGTATGTGCCGGTTGCCTGTCTGCACGGGGCCATGACGTAGTTGGCGTCGATGTTGCCAAAGACAAGATCGACATGATTAACGCCGGCAAATCGCCGATTGTAGAACCAGGCCTGGGCGAACTGCTGCAGCAGGGTATCCAGACCGGTCGTCTTCGCGGCACGACCAACTTCGCCGAGGCGATTCGTGATACCGACCTGTCGATGATCTGCGTCGGCACGCCAAGCAAAAAGAACGGCGACCTGGAACTGAACTACATCGAGGCCGTGTGCCGCGAGATCGGTTTTGTCCTGCGTGAAAAAACCACCCGCCACACCATCGTCGTGCGCAGCACCGTGTTGCCAGGCACCGTGGCCAACGTGGTCATCCCGATTCTGGAAGACTGCTCCGGCAAGAAAGCCGGCGTCGATTTCGGCGTTGCGGTCAACCCGGAATTCCTCCGCGAATCCACCGCCATCGCTGACTACGATCAGCCACCGATGACCGTTATCGGCGAGTTCGATACCGCCTCGGGCGACGTTCTGCAATCGCTGTACGAAGAACTCGACGCCCCGATCATCCGCAAGGACATCGCCGTTGCCGAGATGATCAAGTACACCTGCAACGTCTGGCACGCGACCAAAGTGACCTTCGCCAACGAGATCGGCAACATCGCCAAAGCGGTCGGCGTCGATGGTCGTGAAGTGATGGAAGTGGTTTGCCAGGACAAGACCCTGAACCTGTCCCAGTACTACATGCGCCCGGGCTTCGCCTTCGGCGGTTCGTGCCTGCCCAAAGACGTACGTGCGCTGACCTACCGCGCCGGTTCCCTGGACGTCGAAGCACCGCTGCTCAACTCGCTGATGCGCAGTAACGAATCGCAAGTGCAGAACGCTTTCGACATCGTTGAAAGCCATGAAAAACGCAAAGTCGCCCTGCTCGGTCTGAGCTTCAAGGCCGGCACCGACGACCTGCGCGAAAGCCCGCTGGTCGAACTGGCGGAAATGCTGATCGGCAAGGGTTACGACCTGAGCATCTACGACAGCAACGTCGAATACGCCCGTGTCCACGGTGCGAACAAGGACTACATCGAATCGAAGATTCCGCACGTATCGTCCCTGCTCAACTCCGACTTCGACTCGGTGATCGATAACTCCGACGTGATCATCCTCGGCAACCGCGACGAGAAATTCCGTTCGCTGGCCCAGGAAGCGCCGCAGGGCAAGCAAGTCATCGACCTGGTGGGCTTCATGTCCAAGGCCACCAGCGCCGGTAGCCGCACCGAAGGCATTTGCTGGTAAGGCAAGCCTCAAGCTTCAAGCCGCAAGCAAAAGCAACACGCTTGCGGCTTGAAGCCTCCATCACCTTCGGATGACGGTTATGACCAAGCTCAAACATTTTTTTCTGCAATCAGCCGGCTGGCTTTTTTATCTCAGTCTGCTGATGGGCCTGGCCTTGATGCTGCCCACGTCCACATTCGACTCCGAGTCGAAGGACTTCATTTTCCTGATTGGCGCCGTGGGTATCTGGCGCTACTCGATGGGTGCAACGCACTTTGTGCGCGGCATGATTTTTCTCTACATCGTTTACCCGCACCTGCGTCGCAAAGTACGCAAGCTGGGTAAAGCGGCCGATCCGTCGCATGTGTTTCTGATGGTCACCAGCTTTCGTATTGACGCGCTGACAACCGCGCAGGTCTACAGCTCGGTGATCCGCGAAGCCATCGACTGCGAACTGCCGACCACCATTGTCTGCTCGATCGTGGAAATGTCCGACGAGCTGCTGGTCAAGGCGCTGTGGGCACGGATGAATCCGCCGGAGCGGGTCAAGCTCGACTTCGTGCGCATTCCCGGCACCGGCAAGCGCGATGGTCTGGCCTTCGGTTTCCGTGCGATCTCCCGTCACCTGCCGGACGACCGTGCCGTGGTGGCCGTGATCGACGGCGACACCGTGCTCGGCGAAGGCGTCGTGCGCAAGACCGTGCCGTGGTTCCAGCTGTTCGGCAATGTCGGCGGCCTGACCACCAACGAGTTCTGCGAAGTGCGCGGCGGTTACATCATGAGCGAATGGCACAAGCTGCGTTTCGCCCAGCGCCACATCAACATGTGCTCGATGGCCCTGTCCAAGCGCGTACTGACCATGACCGGTCGGATGTCGGTTTTCAAAGCCTCCGTGGTGACCAATCCGGAGTTCATCGCCGACGTTGAAAGCGACTCGCTGCAACACTGGCGTCTGGGCCGCTTCAAGTTCCTGACCGGTGACGACAAGTCGAGCTGGTTCAGCCTGATGCGCCTGGGTTACGACACCTTCTACGTGCCGGACGCCGCGATCAACACCGTTGAGCATCCGCCGGAAAAGAGCTTCATCAAGGCCAGCCGCAAGCTGATGTTCCGCTGGTACGGCAACAACCTGCGCCAGAATTCGCGCGCACTGGGCCTGGGTATCCGCCGCCTCGGCGCGTTCACCTCGGTGGTGCTGTTCGACCAGCGCGTATCGATGTGGACCTCGCTGCTCGGCCTGACCGTCGCACTGATCGCCAGCTTCAAGTACGGCACCGCGTTCATCCTCGTGTACCTGCTGTGGATCGGTATCACCCGCCTGATCCTGACGCTGTTGCTGTCGTGTTCCGGTCACCGCATCGGCCCTGCTTACCCGGCGATTCTGTATTACAACCAGATCGTTGGCGCCCTGGTGAAGATCTACGTGTTCTTCCGCCTCGACCAACAATCCTGGACTCGCCAGCCCACATCCCTGACCCGTGATCTCGCCAGCTTTCAACGTTGGTTCAACACCTGGTCGTCTCGGACCATGACCTTCTCCGCCGGCAGCATTTTTGTCGCCGTGCTGCTGATGATGGTCTGACCCGCTCCTATTGAATTAACAAGGAAATCGCCCCTATGAATACCGCCGTCAACGTCAACGTAGTGCATGAATCCGAAGCCCAGCGCCAGCACGCTCGCGTGAAAATCCCGGCCAAGCTGCGTTTCTTCGGCCCTGACCGGACTCCGCTCGAAGCGCGGGTCCTCGATCTGTCGGCTGGCGGTCTGGCGTTCAACGCCGGGCAGATGCCACTGACCATCGGCGAGGTGTACAAGGCGCGTCTGCAATTTGTCATCGACAACCTCGGCCTGGCCATGGACGTTGAACTGCAGGTGCGTTCCTTTGACCGCGCCACCGGCCGCGCCGGCTGCCAGTTCCAGAACCTCGAGCCGCAGGACATTTCCACCCTGCGCCACCTGATCACTTCGCACCTGGCCGGCGACATCGTCAGCATCGGCGAAGTGCTGGCGACCCTGCAGCGCGACAACTTCACCAAGGCGCGCAAGAACAAGACCAACGACACCGGCATGACCCCGTTCGGCCGCCTGAAAGCCGTGACCTTCAGCGCCGGTATTTTCGCTGTTGGTCTGGTCGCTGCCGGTTTCATCTTCAAGTCGGTGTACGGCATGTACTTCGTCAGCCACGCCCAGGCCGGTCTGGTCAGCGTGCCGGGGATGAACATCACCATGCCGCGTGACGGCACCGTACAGAGCCTGGTCAAGTCCGACGGCGTTGCCGCCAAAGGCGCACCGCTGGCGACCTTCAGCACCAGCATGCTCGACGTGCTCAAGGGCCATCTGGCCGAAGACCAACTGGCCCCGGCCAAGGTTGAAGAACTGTTCGGCAAGCAAATGACCGGCACCCTGACTTCGCCGTGCGACTGCACCGTGGCCCAGCAACTGGTGGCTGACGGGCAGTACGCGAGCAAGGGCGACGTGATCTTCCAGTTGGTGCCGCGCAACACCCAGGCCAATGTTGAAGCACGCTTCTCCTATCGCCAGTTCGGCGACGTGCGCCCGGGCACCCCGGTGAGCTTCCAGATCGCCGGCGAAGACAAGACCCGCACCGGCAAGATCGTCAGCAGCACGAGCCTGAAGAGCGCCGACCTGTCCTCCGACATCCGCGTGCAGATCCAGCCTGACGAGCCGCTCGACAGCAGCCTGGCCGGCCGCCCGGTTGAAGTGAACAGCGACCGTGGCCCGAACCTGAACTGGCTGATCGACAAAGCCATGGCTGCCGGTCTTTAAGTCGAGGACATGCCTGTGACTACGCATAACTTGAACACACCGCCGACCCTGTGGGAGCGAGCCTGCTCGCGAAAGGGCCAGCGCGGTTTGTCTGAAGTACCGAGTCGACTGCTTCGCGAGCAGGCTCGCTCCCACATGGGATTGATGGTGTGCTCGCTGGCACTGGCAGTTTCTCTGGCCGGTTGCGCCGGGCTGCCCGATCAGCGTCTGGCCAACGAAGCGCTCAAGCGTGGCGACACCGCCACCGCTGCGCAGAATTACCAGCAACTGGCCGATCTGGGTTACAGCGAGGCGCAAGTCGGCCTGGCCGATATCCAGGTCGACAGCCGCGACCCGGCGCAGATGAAACAGGCCGAAGCGACTTACCGCGCAGCGGCCAGCGTGTCGCCGCGTGCCCAGGCACGTCTCGGTCGTTTGCTGGTGGCCAAGCCGGGCTCCACCGAAGCCGAGCACCACGAAGCCGAAACCCTGCTGAAAAAAGCCGCCGCCAATGGCGAAGGCAACACGTTGATCCCGCTGGCGATGCTGTACCTGCAATACCCGCACAGCTTCCCCAACATCAACGCGCAGCAGCAGATCGATCAGTGGCGCAAGTCGGGCTACCCGGAAGCGGGTCTGGCGCAGGTGCTGCTGTATCGCACCCAGGGCACTTACGACCAGCATCTGGATGACGTGGAAAAGATCTGCAAGGCCGCGCTCAATACCACCGACATCTGCTACGTCGAACTGGCCACCGTCTACCAGAAACGTGGCCAGGCGGACCAACAGGCCGAGCTGATCAAGCAGATGCAGGCCGGTTACAGCCGTGGCACCGTCACCGCGCAGCGTGTCGACTCCGTAGCCCGCGTGCTGGCCGATTCGACCCTGGGCAAGACTGACGAAAAAACCGCGCAGGCGCTGCTCGAGCCGATCGCTCCGGGCTACCCGGCATCGTGGGTCACCCTCGCCCAACTGCTTTACGACTTCCCCGAACTGGGCGACGTCGACCAGATGATGAAGTACCTGGACAACGGTCGCGCTGCCGACCAGCCGCGCGCCGAACTGCTGCTGGGCAAGGTCTACTACGAAGGCAAAATGGTCCCGGCCGACGCGAAAGTCGCCGAGGAACACTTCCAGAAAGCCGTTGGCCGCGAAGTGGCCGCCGATTACTACCTCGGCCAGATCTACCGTCGTGGCTACCTGGGCAAGGTCTATCCGCAGAAGGCTCTGGACCACCTGCTGACCGCTGCGCGCAACGGCCAGAACAGTGCCGACTTCGCCATCGCCCAGTTGTTTTCCCAAGGCAAGGGTACCAAGCCCGACCCGCTGAACGCCTACGTATTCAGCCAACTGGCCAAGGCCCAGAACACCCCGCAAGCCGATGAACTGGCAGCGACCCTCGAGGCGCAACTGCCGCCCGAGCGCCTGCCCGAAGCCCGCCGCCTGTTGCAACAGGAACAGGCCAGCCGTGGCGCCCTGAACTCGAACACGCTGCAACTGCACGCCCTGCAAGAAGAAGACGGCGAGGAAAAACTATGAAGCTGAACCCATTCGTGAAGGCCGGTATTGGCCTCACCTTCGCGCTGATCTGGTCTTGCCCGACACTGGCTGCGATGACTGAAACCAAGAACTTCGGCCTGGAAGTGAAACTCACCGGCCAGTCCGAAGACGACCGTGACCTCGGCACTGCCGGCGGCGGTGACGTCAATGGCGTGGGCCTCGACCTGCGTCCGTGGATCTACGGCGAAAGCGGCGCGTGGAGCGCCTACGCGATGGGTCAGGCGGTGACCTCGACCGACATCATCGAGACCGACACCCTGCAACAATCCGACGGCGAACAAGCCACCGACAACAGTGATCGCAAAACCAAGAAGAACTACCTGGCGATGCGCGAGTTCTGGGTCGGCTACAGCGGCCTCACCCCGTACCCGGGCGAGATGCTCAAGTTCGGTCGCCAGCGTCTGCGCAATGACGACGGCCAATGGCGTGACACCAACATCGAAGCGCTGAACTGGACCTTCGACACCACCCTGCTGCGGGCCAATGCCGGTGTTGCCGAGCGTTTCAGCGAATACCGCACCGACTTGAAAGAGCTGGCGCCGAAAGACAAGGATCGCCTGCACGCCTACGCCGACGCTGCTTACCAGTGGACACCGGGCCAGTGGGTCGGCATTCGCGGCCACCACACTCACGATGACGGCAAACTCGATTACGCCGAGCCGGGCGTCCCGCGCGACTCGCTGGACAAGACCGAGAACGGCGACATCAGCTGGATCGGCCTGACCGCTGACAGCGACGCCTACAACTGGCGCAACACCAACACCGTCAACTACTGGGGCAGCATCACCGGCATGAGCGGCGACCGCGACACGGTCAACGCGCTGAACGCCGACGGCACGCGCCCGACACAAGCCAAGCGCAGCGATGACATCAGCGGCTGGGCAGCCGATGTCGGCGTGCGTCTGCGCCTCGATCCGCAGTGGCAAGTCGGCGGTGCCTACGCCCGCGCCAGTGCCGATTACGAACAGAACGGTCTGGAGAGCAACCGCTCCAACTACACCGGTACCCGCTCGCGCGTGCACCGTTTCGGCGAAGCGTTCCGTGGCGAAATGAACAACATGCAGACCGCCACCCTGTTCGGTTCGTGGATGGTCAACGACGAGTACGACGCCAGCCTGATCTACCACAAGTTCTGGCGTGTCGACGGCAACAAGCCGGTCGGCAGCAACGGCATCAATGCGGTGGAAAACAACACCGACGACGTCACCGGCGCGATCCTCTCCAGCACATCCTTGCCGCTTGAAGATGGCAACAAGGACCTGGGTCAGGAAATGGACCTGGTCGTCACCAAGTACTTCAAGCAAGGCCTGTTGCCGGCGGCGTTGAGCCAGTCGATCGACGAGCCTTCGGCACTGGTGCGTTTCCGTGGCGGTGTGTTCAAACCGGGCGATGCCTACGGCAGCCAGGTTGATTCCTACATGCACCGCGCATTCATTGACGTGATCTGGCGCTTCTGATGCAAACCGCCAAGGGAGTGCCCGACATGATCAGCACCAGAACAGGCTCACTCAGCCTGCTGGCCGGCGCGATGCTGCTGGCCAGCGCCAGCGCCTTCGCCAATGTTGAACCGGCGAAACCTGCGACCGTGGCCAAAGAACTGCAACAGGCCAAGACCTACACCGTCAGCAGCGCGCCGACCGACGCACTGAAACTGGCCAAGCCGACACTGCCCGATCTGTCCGGCTTCACCGCCGAAGCCGCTGCCGCGAAGATCGTGCGCAGCAAGCCGGGCAAGATCAGCGTGCGCCGGATGATGCAGGAAAACGCCCTGAAGGACTTCATCGGCGGCGATAACAAGATGGCCGAATGGGTGGTGCGTCAGCACGGCATCCCGCAGGCGATCTTCATCGACGACGGCTACATGAACCTCAAGGATCTGGCGAAAAAACTGCCCAAGCAGTATTTCAGCGAGACCGCTCCGGGCGTGTACCTGGCCAAATTGCCGATCGTGGTCGGCGAGAAAGGCATCCTCGAAATCGACGGTCAGACCCAGGAACTGCGCCTGTCCCAAGAGGCCGGTTCGTTCCTGGTCAACGACGGCAAACTGTTCGTGCGTGACACCAAAGTCACCGGCTGGCGCGAGAAGGACAACGGCCCGGCGACCTTCCGTTCGCCGAAGGAATTCCGTCCGTTCCTGCTCTCCTGGGGCGGCACCGAGACCTACATCGTCAACAGCAAGATGGCCAGTTTCGGTTACGCCAACAGTAAGTCGTACGGGGTAAGTATTTCCCAGTACACGCCGAACATGGCCAAAGTCCTCAAGCGCCCGGAACCGACCGGCTGGATCGTCGGCTCCGAGTTCTCGGACATGTGGTACGGCTTCTACTGCTACGAAACCAGCGACTTTGTGGTCAAGGGCAACACCTACAAAGACAACATCGTCTACGGCATCGACCCGCATGACCGCTCGCACCGTCTGATCATTGCCGAGAACACCGTTCATGGCACGAAGAAGAAGCACGGGATCATCATTTCCCGTGAGGTCAACGACAGCTTCATCTTCAACAACAAGAGTTTCGACAACAAGTTGTCGGGCCTGGTGATCGACCGTAACAGCGTCAACAACATCATTGCCTACAACGAGATCTACAAGAACCACACCGACGGCATCACGCTCTACGAGTCCGCCGACAACCTGCTGTGGGGAAACAAGGTCATCAGCAATACCCGTCACGGCATTCGTATTCGTAACAGCGTGAACATCCGCCTCTACGAAAACGTCGCCATGACCAACGGCCTGACCGGTATCTACGGCCACATCAAGGACCTGACCGACACCGACCGTGACATCAAGCTCGACCCGTTCGACGCGCAGGTCTCGCTGATCGTCGTCGGCGGCGAGCTGGCGGCCAATGGCAGCGGCCCGCTGTCGATCGACTCGCCGCTGAGTGTCGAGCTGTATCGCGTGTCGATGCTGGCGCCGACCAAGTCCAGCGGGATCAGCTTCAACGGCATTCTCGGCGAGCGCCAGGATGAAATTCTCGATCTGTTGGTGCGCCAGCAGAAAGCCGTGCTGATCGACCCTGTCGAACGCCAGACCGAATTGCAGGACTGAGGATAATTTTTATGCACCCACACATGATCAAACTGCTCAGCCTCTCGGCCCTGACTCTCGGCATTCTCGCTGCCGGCAACGCCCGCGCCGACGCTGACGGCGCAAGCGTCACGCCACCGAAGTTCACCGCCGAGCCGTGCTGCAACCTGTGCCCGGCTGCCCATGACGCGAAGAACTACACCACGCGTTATCAGCAGAACTTCACCACCCTGGTACAGGCTCAGGGCGACTGGCTGTTCCGTACCCAGGAAGATCTGCGTACCGAGTTCAACACCACGCCGGCCGGCTACAAGCGCCTGCAACAACTGCACGATGCGTTCAAGAGCAAAGGCGTCGAGCTGGTGATCGTTTACCAGCCGACCCGTGGCCTGGTGAACCGCAACAAGCTCAACCCGCAGGAAAAAGCCGCGTTCGATTACGAGAAAGCGCTGGGCAACTACAAGACCATGCTCGGCCGTTTCGCCAAGATGGGCTACGTGGTGCCTGACCTGTCGCCACTGACCAACGAATCGCTGCCGGACACCCTGCCCGCCCACGACTTCTACTTCCGTGGCGACCAGCACTGGACACCTTACGGTGCCCAGCGCACGGCAAAAATCGTCGCCGAAAAGGTCAAGCAGATCCCGGCCTTCGCCGACATTCCCAAGCGTGAATTCGAGACCAAGCGCTCCGGGCGCATGGGCAAGACCGGCACTCTGCACAACATGGCCGGGCAACTGTGCGGCACCAGCTATGCGATCCAGTACATGGACCAGTTCACCACCGAGCCGAAAGGCGAGGCAGGCGACGGCGATCTGTTCGGCGATTCCGGCAATCCGCAGATCACCCTGGTCGGTACGTCGCACAGCGGCAAGAACTACAACTTCGCCGGTTTCCTCGAAGAAGCCATCGGCGCCGACATCCTCAACGTGGCCTTCCCCGGCGGCGGTTTCGAAGGTTCGATGCTGCAGTACCTGGGCAGCGAAGAATTCCAGAAGACCCCGCCGAAGATTCTCATCTGGGAATTCTCGCCGCTGTATCGCCTCGACCAGGAAACCATCTATCGCCAGATGATGGCGCTGCTCGACAACGGTTGCGAAGGCAAGGACGCGCAGATGTCCGCCAGCGCCACGCTGAAGCCGGGCAGCAAGCAAGAACTGCTGGTCAACAGCAAGAACCTGAACCTGCAGAACTCCAACCATCAGGTTGATATCCGCTTCGCCGACACCTCGGTGAAAACCCTGCAAGCCACCCTCTGGTACATGAACGGTCGCCACGAGGACATCAAGATCGAGAAACCGGAAACCTCCGACACCGACGGTCGTTTCGCCTTTGAGCTGCGCACGGACGAAGACTGGGCCTCGCAAAACCTGCTGGCAGTCGAAGTCCAGGGTCCTGAAGCCGGACCTGGCGCCGCGCCACAAAAAGTCGAAGCGAAAATCTGCAAACGCAACGTATTCCCGGGCGTCGGTCAACAGACCGCGCAGCTCGGGCAATGAGGTCTGCTATGCGAAATCCGAAACTGAAAAACCTGTTGGCACCGACCCTCCTGAGCCTGGCGATGTTCGCCGGGGCAACTCAGGCCGCCGCGCCATTGCGTCCACCGCAGGGCTACTTCGCCCCGGTGGATAAATTCAAGACCGGCGACAAGAGCGATGGCTGCGACGCGATGCCGGCGCCATACACCGGTCCGCTGCAATTTCGCAGCAAATACGAAGGTTCGGACAAGGCCCGCGCGACGCTGAACGTGCAGTCGGAAAAAGCCTTTCGCGACACCACCAAAGACATCACCACGCTGGAGCGCGGCACCGCCAAGCGCGTCATGCAGTTCATGCGCGACGGTCGCCCGGAGCAGCTCGAATGCACGCTCAACTGGCTGACCGCATGGGCCAAGGCTGACGCGTTGATGTCCAAAGACTTCAACCACACCGGCAAGTCGATGCGCAAATGGGCACTGGGCAGCATGGCCTCGTCGTACATTCGCCTGAAATTCTCCGACTCGCATCCGCTGGCCCAGCACCAGCAGGAAGCGCAGTTGATCGAAGCCTGGTTCAGCAAAATGGCTGATCAGGTGGTCAGCGACTGGGACAACCTGCCGCTGGAAAAAACCAACAACCACTCGTACTGGGCCGCCTGGTCGGTGATGGCCACCGCCGTCGCCACCAACCGCCGCGACCTGTTTGATTGGGCGGTGAAGGAATACAAGGTTGGCGTCAACCAGGTCGACGCCGACGGCTTCCTGCCCAACGAACTCAAGCGCCAGCAACGCGCCCTCGCCTATCACAATTACGCCCTGCCGCCGCTGGCAATGATCGCCAGTTTCGCCCAGGTCAACGGGGTGGATTTGCGTCAGGAGAACAACGGCGCACTGAAGCGTCTGGGTGACCGCGTGTTGGCCGGCGTGAAGGACCCTGACGAGTTCGAAGAAAAGAACGGCAAAAAGCAGGACATGACCGACCTGAAAGAGGACATGAAATTCGCCTGGCTCGAACCGTTCTGCACGCTCTACACCTGCGCGCCGGATGTGATCGAGAAGAAGCGCGACATGCAACCGTTCAAGACTTTCCGTCTTGGCGGCGACCTGACCAAGGTCTACGACCCGTCGCATGAAAAGGGCTAAAAGCCCCTCACCCTGACCCTGACCCTCTCCCGGAGGGAGAGGGGACTGACCGAGGTGGCTGTGCGAGTTACGCCGAAATGAAATACCGAGTCGATCTCCATTTTTGAAAACCATGGAGATCAGGCTCCCTCTCCCTCGGGGAGAGGGCGGGGGGTGAGGGGCGCGGTTTGACGGCCAGCCCAGACCTCAAGCAAACACTATGTCACCCCTCCACTACCACGGGGGGTTTGGGGGGGCTTTGGCCCTTGACTGTTGGTTCAAACATGGAGAGATCGGGATGGTATTTTCATCCAACGTGTTCCTGTTTCTGTTCTTGCCGATCTTTCTCGGCTTGTACTACCTGAGCGGGCAACGCTATCGCAACCTGCTGCTGCTGATCGCCAGCTATGTGTTCTACGCCTGGTGGCGGGTGGACTTCCTCGCGCTGTTCGCAGCGGTCACGCTGTGGAACTACTGGATCGGCCTCAAGGTCGGTGCCGCCGGCGTCAGAACCAAACCGGCGCAGCGCTGGCTGCTGCTCGGTGTGGCCGTCGACCTGTGCATCCTTGGCTACTTCAAGTACGCCAACTTCGGGGTCGACAGCATCAACGAAATCATGACTTCGTTCGGTCTCGAACCGTTCATCCTGACCCACGTGCTGCTGCCGATCGGTATTTCGTTCTACATCTTCGAATCGATCAGCTACATCATCGACGTGTACCGTGGCGACACTCCGGCCACGCGCAACCTGATCGACTTCGCAGCATTCGTGGCGATCTTCCCGCACCTGATTGCCGGCCCGGTTCTGCGTTTCCGCGACCTCGCCGACCAGTTCAACAACCGCACGCACACCCTCGACAAATTCTCCGAGGGCTGCACGCGGTTCATGCAGGGTTTCATCAAGAAAGTATTTATTGCCGACACCCTCGCCGTGGTCGCCGACCATTGCTTCGCCTTGCAGAACCCGACCACGGGTGATGCCTGGCTCGGTGCGCTGGCGTACACCGCGCAGCTGTATTTCGATTTCTCCGGTTACAGCGACATGGCCATCGGTCTGGGCTTGATGATGGGTTTCCGCTTCATGGAAAACTTCAAGCAGCCGTACATCAGCCAGTCGATCACCGAGTTCTGGCGCCGCTGGCACATCAGCCTCTCCACCTGGCTGCGTGACTACCTGTACATCACCCTCGGCGGTAACCGTAAAGGCACGCTGATGACCTATCGCAACCTGTTCCTGACCATGCTTCTGGGTGGTCTGTGGCACGGCGCGAATATCACTTACATCATCTGGGGCGCCTGGCACGGCATGTGGCTGGCGATCGAAAAAATGCTCGGCCTCAATACTTCGCCGCGCAGCCTCAACCCGATCCGCTGGGCACTGACTTTCCTGCTGGTAGTAATGGGCTGGGTGATCTTCCGTGCCGAGAACCTGCACGTTGCCGGGCGCATGTACGGTGCAATGTTCAGCTTCGGCGACTGGTCGCTGTCGGAACTCAATCAGGCCAGCCTCACCGGTCTGCAAGTGGCAACCCTGGTGGTGGCTTACGTGACCCTGGCGTTCTTCGGCCTGCGTGATCTGTACACCAATCAGCCGCCAGCCAAGACCAAACCGGAAGTCAACGTCGAGGCCAATGGCCCTGCCACGGCGACCCCGGGAATGATCAAGGCAGCGCCTGGGGAAAATCCGGCGAGCATCCACGAACCTGGCTACACCGTTGGCGTCGAAGCCCAGGTGCAACCGGCTTACTGGACCGCTGACTGGTCGCGCTACGTGATGCGCGGGCTGATCCTGCTGCTGTTCATCGCCTCGATTCTCAAACTCTCGGCGCAAAGCTTCTCGCCGTTCCTTTACTTCCAGTTCTGAGGGATCTGACATGACCCGCTCATTACGCATCTTCTACATCGCCCTGTTCCTGGTGACGCTGTTGGTCCTGGGTCTGTGGTCGGTTCGCAGCTTCTTCGGCTTCAGCACCAACGCCGATGCGACGGTGCTCAACGGCCGCTGGACGAAGGCGGTGGAAACCCACTACGACGATGAATTCCCGATCAAGCGCCTGGGCACCAACCTCTGGGCCGCGCTGGATTTCAAACTGTTCAACGAAGGTCGTCCGGGCGTCGTGCTCGGCCGCGACCAGTGGTTGTACAGCGATGAGGAATTCAACCCGATCGTCAACGAACAGCAGAACCTGCAAGGCAACTACGCGCTGGTCGAAGGCGTGCGTCAGACCCTGAAAGAGAAAGGCGTGAAACTGGTGATGGCGATCGTGCCGGCCAAGGTGCGTCTGTATCCGGAGCATCTGGATGAAGTGAAGCCTTCGAGCATTCACCAGAACCTGTATCAGGATTTCCACGCCCGTGTCGCGGCCGACAAGATCCTCGCCCCTGACCTGCTCGGCCCGCTGCAACAGGCCAAGCAGAACGGTCAGCAAGTGTTCCTGCGCACCGACACCCACTGGACGCCGGAAGGCGCCGAGATCGCCGCCAACACGCTGGCGAAAACCATTGCCGAGAAATTCCCGCTGAGCGGCGAGCCACAGCGCTTCGTCACCACGCCAGCGGAGAAGGTCACGCACAAGGGCGATCTGCGTCTGTTCCTGCCGCTCGATCCGCTGTTCGAAAACATGATGCCGGCGCCTGAGCCACTGCTCAAACGCAACACCGTTGCCGCCGAACAGCCTGCCGGTGACGACGCCCTGTTCGCCAACAGCGAAGTACCGGTCGCGCTGATCGGCACCAGCTACAGCGCCAACCCCAACTGGAACTTCGTCGGTGCGCTCAAACAAGCGCTGCACAGCGACGTCGTCAACTACGCCGAAGACGGCCATGGCCCGATTCTGCCGATGCTCAGCTACCTGAAAAGCGATGACTTCAAGAACAGCCCGCCACAAGTGCTGATCTGGGAGTTTCCTGAACGATATCTGCCTGTGAACAACGAAATCGGCGACGCCGACCCACAGTGGGTCGCAGAGCTCAAACAAGCCGGCGCCCGCCAACAAAACGTAGCCATCAACACTAAATCCGAGACGCCCGATCGGGCGCAAAACTGAAAGAGAGGTACACCATGACTTTCACTACTACTCCTCGTCGTCTCGCTAAAAGCTTCGCACTGGTTGCTGGCCTCAGCGTACTCTCCGTCCCAGCCTTCGCCGGTGGCGACGCCGCGCTGTACGGCCCGACCGCTCCGAAAGGCTCGACCTTCGTGCGTGTCTACAACGCCAGCAACGCCGAAGTCAGCGCGACTGTCGGCAGCACCAACCTGAGCGACATCGCGCCACTGGCCAGCAGCGACTTCAGCTTCATGCCGGGCGGCGATTACAGCGCCAAGGTCGGTAGCCAGACCCTGCCGGTCAAACTCGCCGGCGACCACTACTACACCCTGGTCAACAACGCTTCCGGCGCGCCACAACTGATCGAAGAGCCGCCGTTCAAGAACAAGCAGAAATCCCTGGTGCGTGTACAGAACCTCAGCGACAAATCGCTGACCCTGAAAACCGCCGACGGCAAGACCGAAGTGGTGCCGAACGTGGCAGCCAAGGGCCGTGGCGAACGTGAAATCAACCCGGTGAAAGTCAGCCTGGCACTGTACGAAGGCGACAAGAAAGTCGGCGACGTGAAACCGGTCGCCCTGGAGCGCGGTGAGGCAGCGGTGCTGTACGTCACCGGCAACGGCAGCAACCTGTCGCCAGTCTGGGTGAAACGCCCGGTGTCGACTCGCTAATCCTTTTGTGAACTGACGCAGTACCCCTTGTGGGAGCGAGCCTGCTCGCGAATACGGTCTGACATGCAACATCAATGTCGACTGAGCCATCGCCATCGCGAGCAGGCTCGCTCCCACAGGGCTCTAACCAAATTGATTTTATGGAGTAAACACTATGATTCCGGTGATCTTGTCAGGTGGTAGCGGTTCGCGTCTGTGGCCTCTTTCGCGCAAGCAATTCCCCAAGCAATTCCTCGCCCTGACCGGCGAACACACACTGTTCCAGCAAACCCTCGAGCGTCTGGTGTTCGAAGGCATGGACACGCCAATCGTGGTCTGCAACAAAGAGCACCGTTTCATCGTCAACGAGCAACTGGCCGCGCGCAATCTGGAATGCCAGCGCATCCTGATGGAACCGTTCGGCCGCAACACTTCGCCGGCCGTAGCATTGACCGCGATGATGCTGGTCAATGAAGGCCGTGACGAACTGATGCTGGTGCTGCCGGCCGACCACGTGCTGGAAGACCAGAAAGCCCTGCAACGTGCGCTGGCCCTGGCCACCGTCGCTGCGGAAAACGGCGAAATGGTGCTGTTCGGCGTGCCGGCAACCAAACCGGAAACCGGCTACGGCTACATCAAATCCACTGCTGATTCGCTGCTGCCCGAAGGCGTCAGCCGCGTCTCGCACTTCGTCGAAAAACCGGATGTGAAGCGCGCCACCGAGTACGTCGAATCCGGCGGTTACTACTGGAACAGCGGCATGTTCCTGTTCCGCGCCAGCCGCTTCCTCGAAGAACTGAAAAAGCACGATCCGGACATCTACGACACCTGCCTGCTGACCCTTGAGCGCAGCCAGCAGGACGCCGACACCATCACCTTCGACGAAGCCACCTTCGCCTGCTGCCCGGACAACTCCATCGACTACTCGGTGATGGAAAAAACCCAGCGCGCCTGCGTGGTGCCGCTGACCGCCGGCTGGAGCGATGTCGGCTGCTGGTCGTCGCTGTGGGAAGTCAACGAGAAAGACGCCAACGGCAACGTCAGCAAAGGCGATGTGGTCATCCAGGACAGCAAGAACTGCATGATCCACGGCAACGGCAAACTGGTCTCGGTGATCGGTCTGGAAAACATCGTCGTGGTCGAAACCAAGGACGCGATGATGATTGCCCACAAGGACAAGGTCCAGGGCGTCAAGCAGATGGTCAACACCCTCAACGCCCAGGGCCGCAGCGAAACCCAGAACCACTGCGAAGTCTATCGTCCGTGGGGCTCGTACGATTCGGTGGACATGGGCGGGCGTTTCCAGGTCAAGCACATCTCGGTCAAGCCGGGCGCGTGCCTGTCGCTGCAGATGCACCACCACCGCGCCGAACACTGGATCGTGGTCAGCGGCACCGCCGAAGTGACCTGCGACGAAAACGTGTTCCTGCTCACCGAAAACCAGTCGACCTACATCCCGATCGCCTCGGTGCACCGCCTGCGCAACCCGGGCAAGATCCCGCTGGAAATCATCGAAGTGCAGTCGGGTTCGTACCTGGGTGAAGACGATATCGAGCGTTTCGAAGATATCTACGGCCGCTCCACCCCGATCGAACGCGGCGTGTCGGTGAAAACCATCGCGCAGTAATCGCCTGCTGAAACAAGAAGCCCTCGTCCAGCCCGTTGCGTTCCCTATCCGCAGCGGGCTGGGCGGGGGCTTTTTTTGTCTAGCCGAAGACTGAATTGCGGCGTCTCGCCAGTGGTGAATCTTCATCGACCGACTCGCCTTCCGTCGCCTGCGCCAGCCCCGCTGGACCTTGTGTAAACGCGGCTGCAAACAGTTGCTGCGCCAACGGTGTGGGCGTTGATTCCGGTTCTGCGAACAACGGCTGCCGCCGGGTCGATCGATTGAAGGACTGCAAGTCGACCGCCGGACTGTTCGAGGAGATGGCAAGAGGCACGGCAACAGGTGTGCTGAGCAGTTTGTACTGAATCCGCGTCTGAGCCTCGGAAACCTGCATGGCATTGCCCATTGCCACACTCAGTGAGCCCACCAACTGAGCTGCGGGGTTAGCGGCGTGCATCAGCAGATTTCCGCCGATCTGGAAGCCTTTGGCCACGGCACCGCGCCTGGCTGCAAGCACTTGCGGTTCTTCGACAGGGCTGTTGAACGCAACGGACATGGGTCCCATGATCCGGCTGGTGGTCTCCTCCCCCAACACCCGATTCATTGTCGAAGAAACGAATTCACCGGAGTGGTACAGCACGGCCCCCGAAGGTGGCGCGGTGTGCGTCCGGACGGCGGCAATGACATGTGCCTGATGTGTGTTGAGCACGGAGTTGTCCCGGGCTCCCAGCTCTGCCAGCGCTACCGGTATTTCGCGGCGGTAGGCCTGGACGTCGGGATTTGGATCATTCTCGAAGTAACGGCGCACTGGCTGCATGCCGGCGGCTTGCACGGGATTGACCAGTTTCTTGTCGGCAAGATCGTGATACACCCGGTCGCCAGCACGCTTGTCGGGCTTGTCGGGCTTGCGCCCGTCGCTGTCCCTGTAAGTCATTGGGTTGTTGCGCAGCGCGCGATAGCGATTATGGCCGTCGATCGCTCCACCAGGATCGCTGTTCAGCCAGCGTTGCAGCCACGGCACGTAATAGCGAAACCCGTAATAGTAAAGTCCCGTGGCGTCACGTTCCTTTGCCGAATACCGCGCGGTCTTGTAGCTGACGTCGGGTTCTTCGGCCCACGCCGTTGCACCGAATGGATAAAAATGCTCGCGGCTGATCAGTTGCGCATCCGCGTCCAGCTCAAGACTGATTGAGCCCAGATGATCATTGAAACTGTATCGGTAGAGATTATTGAGGCCGGTCGGCGGTGCGCTTTGCCAATGCAGGACGCGTACGATATTGAGTCCGGTCCGCACGATGATCACCTGCAGGCTCTCACCGGTGCCGGTATCGGTGCGTAATTCCAGCGCTGGCAGATAACGCACCTGTGCAAGAAGACTGCGTGCAGAGGCCCGTGACGAACGCGTCTTGCATACCCGCTGACCGGCGCCGTCATAGAGATAGCTTTCACGATCATCGGCATCTGATCGGCGTGAGACGACCACGACCGAGTCCAGCTGGCAACGCAGATTCCACTGCAACCGGCGCCCCTGATCCAGCAACAGCAAATTACCCCGCGAATCGAAAGCTGCAGCGATCTCTGCTTCAGAGGGCGGCTTACCGTCATGCCACGGCAAACACCGATTGCTAAAGCGTGCGGCCCTGCAGTTGATGACCTGGACTTTGTTGGCCGACGTGAGTCAGCCCGCGCAAATTGCCGCCGACGTCGTAATGATAACGCTGGCTGTAGTTGGCGACAGCGGTCGGCCCGCCACCGCCAACGCCGGCCTCCCAGCCAGTGGCATGGGACAACTGATAAAGACTGTCATAGCGGTAACGACTGACCGGCTCGATACGCTGGTTGGCGAACCAGCGCACGGGCAATGCCTGGTCTTCGATACTCGTTACATTGCCCATCGGGTCGTAGGCGTAGATCAGATGCTGCAGCACATTGCCTAGATTGTCCTGAGCATGGCGCGTGAGCAGGCGGCCGTCTTCGGGACGGTAGCTCAGCGTAGTCAGCACGCCGTTGCCTGCCAGTTCATGAGTGACTTGTCCGTAAGCGTCGTAGCGAATATCACTGACGACCGAATGGTTCTGAGTCTGAAGTTTGAGCCGTATTTCAACTGCGCGTAACTGGCCGTGGAGAGTCAGTGCGAAGGCCTGCCGATTGCCACCGGCATCGAACTGTTCGAGCACAGGTCCCAGCGGGGCATAGCGCCATTGTGTGGTTGCCCCTTGAGGTTCGAGCAACTTCTGTCGATCGGCGATAGCCTCTGGCCAATCCGCGGCAACCGGCTCAAGCGTGAAGTGACGGATGTTTTCACTGCACTGCCCGGTGATCGCAAACTGCGAGAACAGAACACTGCCACCGGGATCGTCATGACGAATCACTTGACCGAGCTGATTGCGCAGCGGATCGCCCGCGCCGGGGCGGCCATAGGCAAGGCGCTCGGAACAACGGCGAGGTACGCCGGTGCCTTCCTCGAACACCGCGACAGGTCGCAACAAGTCATCGTATGCAATTTCGCGGCATGTGCCACGGCTGTCCCAGTTGCACAACGTCTGGCCGGCCAAACCGGGCAACTGGACCTGGACTCCCGCATCGGTACTGTCCGAGCGCAGCGCGATATCGTTCAAGGCATGGACAGTGGTGAGGCTGGCGGGCGCTTGTGGATCATTCGCCTGCAACGCCCACAATCGCGCATCCCATTGTTTGACTGCACGGCCGGCGTTGTCGCGCAACGTCCGCTCGATCCGGGGCTCGCTTGCCAGCGCCGCATCGGCGCGCCAGTAGTTGACGCTGAGGATGGCCAACCCGCGCGGATCGTTCACGGCAAGCGTTGGCGTATTGCTGTGGATGCCCATAGTGCGTCAACGTCCCAGTGTGCCCTTGGCTCATGAGAGCAAGCGCGGAATCGCATTCCTACTGTCAGAAATTACAGTCCCGACCAACGGTGCGCACAAACTCGTCCCGAATACCCATTGCGCCAAGCCTTCGGTAGGATGGGGCTCACTCACCCACGGAGCGCTCACGCATGTTCATCGGCATCCTGCTGGTCATTACCTGGTTGATCCTGCTGCTGCGCTACCCGGCCAAGGCCTTGCCGGTTTCGGTAGCCGCTGCGATTGGCCTGGGTTTCGTGGCCATGTGGGTGGTGTGGCTGGACAACCGCGAGATCAAGCAACTGGCGCGTCTGGAACTGCGCATTGCCTACGCTCCCGAGCAATGCCCGGCCGACCGTCCGCTGCAATTGAAAATGAACAATGGCAACAATGTGCCGCTGACCGAGCTGCGCTGGCGCATCGCCGCTTATGCGCCGGGTGATACGGTCAACCTGGCCGACAATCAATACACTGCCCCACGCTATCGCGGCCCCGGCGAATTGCAGGCCGGCGCGACCTGGGAAGACTGCTTGCCACTGCCGCCGCTGCGCCCCGGCTATCGCCCGCAAACCCTGGAGTTTCGCGCCGAGCATTTGCAAGGTAGTTTCTCCGACTGATCCCCTCCCCCGACTGTTTGCACAAGGAATGCGCCATGCCCGTTGCGTTGATTACCGGTTGTTCCAGCGGCATCGGCCGCGCCCTTGCCGACGCGTTCAAAGCCGCCGGCTACGAAGTCTGGGCCAGTGCGCGCAAGGCTGAAGATGTCAGCGCGCTGAGCGCTGCCGGTTTCACCGCTGTCGAGCTGGACGTCAACGATGGCGCCGCGCTGGAACAACTCGCCGAGCGCCTCCGCCAGCAACACGGCAGTCTTGATGTACTGATCAACAACGCCGGTTACGGCGCGATGGGGCCGCTGCTCGACGGCGGCGTACAAGCGATGGAGCGCCAGTTCGAAACCAACGTGTTTTCGATTGTTGGCGTCACCCGCGCGTTATTTCCGCTGCTGCGTCCGGCCAAGGGGCTGGTAGTGAATATCGGCAGTGTGTCGGGTGTGCTGGTCACACCATTTGCCGGCGCCTACTGCGCGTCGAAAGCGGCGGTGCATGCGCTTAGCGACGCGTTGCGCATGGAGCTGGCACCGTTTGGCATCCGTGTGATGGAAGTCCAGCCCGGTGCGATCGAATCGAGTTTTGCGAAGAATGCCGGACATGAAGCCGAGCAGTTGATCAACGAGCAATCGCCGTGGTTTCCCCTGCGTGAAGGCATTCGGGCACGGGCCAAGGCATCGCAGGACAAGCCAACACCGGCCAGTGAGTTTGCGGCTGAGCTGTTGAAAGCGGTGCGGCAGAGCAAGCCGCCACGGCTGGTTCGCATCGGCAACGGCAGCCGGGCGTTGCCGTTGTTGGCGGCGTTGTTGCCGCAAGGGTTACTCGAATCGACGTTGATGAAGCGGTTCGGGTTGCGCGCCAAGCTCTGATCCCCAGTCGTTGCGACCAGCGGTAGCCAGACCTGTCAGAGTTGACAGTAGGCGCCCTCTAAGCGAAGGCCTATCGTGAGTTCAAGCCAGGTGAATAGTGTTAAGACAGCGTTAGCGCCCGGCGAGTAAACCGACCTCCCGACAACCGCGCAGGGACGTATATGGCAATCGCAGAGAAGGCCGCGAACATCAGGGCGACAATCGACGCTACATGGGGACGCGGCCAAGGCAAACTTCAACTTGACGATATATTCCAGGACGACCCGACGAAGTCCCGGCCCCTCACGGGGTCAACGCTGCTGCGCGATAAATCGTTGCTGGTCACCAGTACCTTCGACAAAGGCGTCTTCTTCATTTCCAAGCTGAACCACTTGGGTGCCGTAGACCTGGCGTTTGGGGTCGCAGGGCGTGTCACGGGTTCGTTCCTGGCCAATGAGCAGGCCTCTGGCGGGCCGATTGCAGAAGGTGCCGATGGGCGGCTGTTCATGGCAGGCAGCACAGCCAATGAGCAATCGAACGAGGTTAGCGCTGCGATTCTCTGCCTTGACAGCAAAGGCAATCGAGTGAGCAGCTTTGGCGAGAATGGCCAAGTCATCATCGATCCCCCAAACACACAACGGCTTACGAAAAAAGGCCCGGCATTCGTCTTCGCGCTACCCGATGGCAGCGTTATTGTCGGCGTTGATTACCACACGCCTGACGTGCTCAGGGCGCACCTTTACAAATTCGATGCGCAAGGCGCACCCGTGAAGGCATTCGGCACAGATGGCCGAGTTGAAATTAATCACGGGATGCCGCATGCATCGACTTCACTCAGCGACGGTTGCGTGCTCGACAATGGACTCTTGTTATTTGCAGGCTACGAAAAATACGAGCCCGACGTGAACACGGACGGTCTCCTCGTGATGTTGAATTCAGACAGTGGCGCGCTCCATGAGAGTTTCGGCCTCCCGGAAAGACCCGGGGTTGTGGTAGTCCGGTACAACTTCATGGGTGCCGAACTCAATACTGTGAGACAGCGAGCCCCTGATAGATTTACGGCATCTGGCTACACCAACATGGGCAGCGGTGTCAGTGAGCGATACGGCATGTTGTTCGCCTTCGATGAAAAAGGTAAGCCCGATTTTGACGTTTTCGGCAATCCGAATGTCATGCCACTCCCACCAGCTCTCGGCAGCGACAGGCGAGTCAACTGGGCGGACCATGTTCCTTTCGCTGATAACATCGTAGTTTCTGGTGGAGACGAGAAGGGCAATTATATTGCCTGTGTGAAAACCCGTAGCGGTGGCTACAACTCCGCTTTTTCAGACGCGGGTGGCGTCATCCATCGCGAGGAGACCACCGACTCGCTCTCCAGGCTTCATTATCAGCAGGCCCCAGGCAAATTGATTGTTGCCCTCAACATCAATCCAGAAAACCCTCTGGGTTGTCTGTATCGCTACAATATTTCCCAGTAGCTGGAAGCATCACCGCGTCGCCCTGGTCAGGGGCGACGCGGTCGATCAATTGCCTGCCAGGTCCTGCTTCACCACTACCGTGCAAGTAATCCCCGCCGCCAGTAACACGCCCTCTGGCACCTCATCAATATGAATCCGCACCGGCACGCGCTGCGCCAGCCGCACCCAGTTGAACGTCGGGTTCACGTCGGCAATCAGTTCGCGGCTTTCCGGGTTGTCGCGGTCGTAGATCCCGCGCGAAATGCTCTCGACATGGCCCTTGAGCACTTCGCCGCTCATCAATTGCATGTCGGCTTGGTCACCGACTTTGACGTGCGGCAACTTGGTTTCTTCGAAAAAGCCGTAAACCCAAAATGAATTCATGTCGACCACGGCCATCTTCGCCTCGCCGATGCGCGCGTAGTCGCCGCGATGCACATTGAGGTTGGTCACGTAACCGTCCACCGCCGCACGCACTTCGGTGCGTTTGAGGTTGAGTTCGGCGGCTTCCAGTTGCGCCTGGGCGTGTTGGTAATCGGCCAGCGCGGCGTCGGCGATGTTGCTGGCGTCGTCGCGGTTTTCCTTGGAGATCACCAGATTGTCGAGGTCGGCGCGGCGATGGGCGTTGACCTTGCGCATTTCCCAGGTCGACTTGCGCGAAGCGACCAGTGACTGCGCCTGCTTGACCGCAATGCGGTAGTGCTCGGGGTCGATGCGCATCAGCAGATCGCCCTTTTTCACCAGTTGGTTGTCACGCACAGGCACTTCGACTACTTCACCGGTGACGTCGGCGGCAACGTTGATGATGTCGGCGCGAACGCGGCCATCGCGGGTCCACGGCGTGTTCATGTAGTGCTCCCACAACGTGCGGCCAATCCACAGCGCCAGGGCCAGCACCAGCAGGGTCGCGAGCAGGCTGAAAAACTTTTTCATCAAGATGTTCTCAACGGTAGACAGTCAGCGCCATGGCACCGAACAGACAGGTAAACAGGCTCAGGCGCAGCAGCGCCGGGTGCCAGAAAAAGCGGTACAGGTCGAACCCCGAGAGGAAGCGGTCAACTGCCCAGGCCAATCCCGCAGCAATGAAAAACATCAGGGTCATGGTCGGCATGTACACGCCGTGGAAGGCGATTTCACGAGGCATGGGCAAGTCCTTCGGGCCTGGCGGGAGCGAATTCGGCCAGGGGTGATTGCGGGTCGAGCAACGAGGTGCGAATAAAGTGCAGATAGCTTTTCACCCGGCGCAACGCGGAGGTATCGAAGTGCGGCGCGAACGGCTCATCGGTGGCGGCGACGCGGCTGATGGCGTGATCGACCGCGACCAGTGCGCGTTCGAGATTGCTTGCGTTCGGCTGCAAGAACAGCCGCACCAACGCACGCCCCATCACGCGGATTGCCTGACGCCACGGCTGCGATTCGGCATACGCCGGGTGCACCGGCAGGATCGCCTGCTCCTTGCGCAATTCGATGATCGCGTGGCCGACTTCCAGCACCACGAACATCCAGCGCAGCAGACTCTTTTGTACCTTCGGTTGCCCCGTCGCGAGGCCATAGGCCTGATGCAGCAGATCGCGGGTGCGGCTCTCGAAACTCGAGGCCAGGCCTTTGAGTTTTCCACTGATCGCATAGACCACTTGCCCGCGCAGATCCTGCTCCAGGCGCTGCCACAGCCAGCGACTGTTCGGCGGCAGAATAATCGCCCCCGCCGCAGCACACACGAGCATGCCCATGACCATGGCGATGTAGTCGTTGATGAAGGTGTAGGGGTTGTAGATCGTGAGATTGTCCGGCACTGAACCGGTGCTGAAAAAAATCAGCAGGCCCAGTCCGACCCCGGCGTATTGCGGCCGCGAGGCGAGGAACGAACCGAGCACGATCACCGGCGCGAGCATCACGCAGAGCAAGGGGAAACCGTCGATCCACGGGAAGATGAAAAACATCTCGACGAAGCCGATCAGCGCGCCGAGAAAAGTCCCGCAGGCCATTTGAAAAGCCATGCGTTTGGGGTTCGGTGTGGCGGCGGAAAGACCGACGGTGGCGGCGGCGATCAGGGTCATGGTCGCCCCGCTCGGCCACGCGGTGGCGACCCAGTAACTGCCCAGCACAATCAGAATGAACGAGGCGCGGATCCCCGAAGCGGCCGCCGCCCACCAGTTGGTTTGCGGGGTGAACGGCTCGTCCCAGCGTTCGCGTTCGTGACGATGCTCGCCCAGCGACGCGTGGGTCTGCGCATAGCTGTGCAGGTCATCGACGAAGCGGTAGAGCAATTCATAGGCGGTGTGAAAATCCAGTTGTTCGGCTTCGCTCGGAGCAGTGTCCTGAAAGATCCCGCGCAGGGTTCGGACACGTGCCGGCAGACCTTCCTTGTAGGTGGCCAACGCGGTCGCCAAACGTGCCGCATCCGGGCTGGTCAGCGCGCGACCGCTGAAGCCGTCGAGCACTTCGGCGAGGTCCTGCAAGCCCGGTTTGATCGCTGCCACGACGTGCTCTTCGCCATTGCCGTGCAGGCGTTCGAGCAATTGATGCAAGGCGTTGAAGCGCGTGGTGATGCCCATGAACTCACTGTTCAAACGACTCAGACGACCGTTGCGCCGGCGCATGTGCGGGTCTTCGAACACGGTCACGCTGCGCAGCCCTTCCAGGCCGACGGCTTCAGCAATGAAGCGCACGTTGCTGGCTTCGAACGCCTCTGCTTTGCTGCGCCCGCGCAAGCCGTCGGTGACGAAGAGCGCGAACACACCGAAGCGCTGATACAAGGCGTTGCGCATCGCCGCACTGGCGGTCTGCGGCAGGATCGCCGCGCTGATCAGCGTCGAACAGAGAATGCCCAGCGAGATCTCCAGCACCCGCCACACCGCCGCCATAAAGGCGCCGTCCGGGTGCGCCAGCGCCGGCAGACCGACCATCGCTGCGGTGTAACCGGCGAGCACAAATCCATACGCGCGAAAATTGCGGCAACGCGCGGCACCGGCCGAGCAGATGCCGACCCAGATCGCCAGCGAGCCGAGAAACAGCTCCGTGTTCTGCGCGAACAAAGCGATCAGCGTGACCATCATCGCCGACCCGGCCAGCGTGCCGAGCAAGCGATAGAAACTCTTGGCGAACACCTGGCCGCTCTGCGGCTGCATGACGATAAACACCGTGATCATCGCCGTACGCGGTTGCGGTAGTTCCAGACGCATCGCCAGCCATAGCGTGAGAAACGCGGCGAGCAACACCTTGAAGATATACACCCAGGTCACGCCATCGCTGCGTGCCCAGTCGAAAAAACCGCGACGCCATTCCAGGGAATGGAGCCAGCGCAGGGGGGCGGGCAAGGAGGTCATTGAAAATACTCAGGCATGCAATGCGGACTCGAAACCTGTGGGAGCGAGCCTGCACGCGAAAGCGCAGTCTCAGGCAACATGTTCATTGACTGATACGCCCCCTTCGCGAGCAGGCTCGCTCCCACAATGGATGCTGTGTTCAACGCAGGAGCGCCGGGGTTTTCGGGGCCTGGGTCTGCTCGGCTGTCGGCACGTCATTACCCGCACCGAGGCCGCCCCCCAAGGCAGTCACCAGCTCGGCATGCGCACTCAATCGCGCGGCCTGCACTTGCTGCTGAACCTGCTGCTGCTTGAACAGTAAGGTCTGCGCATTGAGCACATTGAGGTAATCGGTGAGGCCGCGTTGATAGGCGATCATCGCGATGTCGTAAGTCTTCTGTGCGGCGGCCACGGATTCGGCAGCGAAGTCCTGCTGCTTGTCCATCGACTCGCGGCGGATCAACTGATCGGAAATGTTCTTCAGCGCGTTGATCAGGGTCTGGTTGTAGTGCGCCACGGCGATGTCATAACCGGCCGCCGCTTCGCCCAATTCACCACGCAGTCGGCCGCCGTCGAAGATCGGCAACGAGATCGCCGGGCCGACGTTGTAGTTGAGTTTCTTGCCGGTCAAAAACTCCAGCGCGCCGCCGCCCGTGGCCATGTAGCCGAGGCTGCCGACCAGATCGACATTGGGGTAAAACCCGGCGTGAGCGACATCGATACCGCGCGCCTGCGCCGCCACTTGCCAACGACTGGCGACCACGTCCGGACGCTGCCCGAGCAGTTCGGCGGGCAATGCCGAGGGCAACTTCAACGGCGCCGCGAGGGACAGCGTCGGCCGTTGCAGTTGCGCCGCAGCGCCCGGGCCTTTACCGGCCAGCGCTGCAATCTGGTTGCGGCAAAGGGCGATTTCCTCGTCCAGCGCATCGAGTTGGCGATGGGTTTCGGGCAGCGGCGTTTCGGCCTGGCTGACTTCGAAATGCGTGCCGATGCCACCGCTCAAACGCTTCTGCGCCAGATCGAGAATCTGCTGTTGCTGCCTGAGCATTGCGGCGACGATGTCGCGCTGGGCGTAATGCAGCGACAACTCGATGTAGGCGCGGACCAGATTGCTCTGCAGTTCCAGCTGCGCCAGTCGCGCCTCGGCCACGCTCACATGGGCCAGATCCACCGCGCGTTCACTGGCATTGCGCTCGCGGCCCCAGATGTCGAGGGCGTAGCTGAAGCCGAGCGCGGCGTTGTTGTCCCATGTGGTGGTGTTGGCCAGTTCGCCGGGGCCGTAGAACTGATCGGTCGGCCAGTTGTGTCGCTTGAGGGTCGACTCGCCATTGATCTGCAACGCCTCGGCCGCTTCGGCAACACCGGCCATGGCCTTGGCCTGACGCACCCGCGCAGCTGCCATGGCCATGCTCGGGCTGCCTTGCACGGCGAGGTCGATCCAGCGATTAAGTTGCGCATCACCAAACGCCTGCCACCATTGGGCGCTGGGCCAGTGGGCGTCTTTGGCGGCCTCGGCAATGGCCGCGTCGGTGGCCAGTGAATCGGCCGCGAGAGCCTCGCCGTGAGGGGCAATGCCTTGGGTAGAGATGCAGCCGCCGAGAGCCAGGGTTAAAGCCAGAACACTGAGCGGCAAAAGCGCTCTGTTGATGCGACGCGGCACAGCTGCGAATTCCTGAGAGAGGGATAGATCGAGGACCGTGCAGGAGCTGCCGCAGGCTGCGATTTTTTGATCTTGCTTCCCTTAAAACAAAATCAAAAGACCGCAGCCTTCGGCAGTGCCTGCACAGGATCGGCGCAATTCTATGGAGCTGCCTCTGCGGCGATAAGCTGGGATTTCTGTGAATCTTTGTTACGGTTAACGAGATAATCCCTTGGTCGGGGGTCTCAGCCCCTGAAACTTCGTGTCACAATTTGCCATCTCCCTTGAGAGCACCCCATGGACACTTTGCAAAACATGCGCGCCTTCAGTTGTGTTGCCGAAGCGGGCAGCTTCACCGCCGCCGCCGTGCAACTGGACACCACCACCGCCAACGTCTCGCGCGCGGTCTCCAACCTCGAAGCCCATCTGCAAACCCGTCTGCTCAATCGCACAACCCGGCGCATCGCCCTGACCGAAGCCGGCAAGCGCTACCTGCTGCGCTGCGAACAGATCCTCGCCTACGTCGAAGAAGCCGAAGCGGAAGCCAGCGACGCCCACGCGCGCCCCGCCGGCCAGCTGAAAGTGCACACCATGACCGGCATCGGTCAGCACTTCGTCATCGACGCCATCGCCCGCTACCGCAAGACCCACCCCGACGTGACCTTCGACCTGACCCTGGCCAACCGCGTGCCGGACCTGCTCGACGAGGGCTACGACGTGTCCATCGTGCTGGCCAGCGAACTGCCCGACTCGGGCTTCGTCTCGCAACGCCTGGGCATCACCTACAGCATCGTCTGCGCCTCGCCGGCCTACGTAAAAGCCAACGGCGCCGCACAGAAACCCAGCGACCTGCTCAACCACGCCTGCCTGCGCCTGGTCAGCCCGGTGATCCCCCTGGAGAAATGGGCCTTCGACGGCCCGGACGGCCAGGAAACGGTCACCATCAACAGCTCACCATTCCTGGTGAACTCCGCCGACGCCATGAAAACCGCCATCACCAGCGGCATGGGCGTCGGCGTGCTGCCGGTCTACGCCGCCATCGAAGGCCTGCGCAACGGCACTCTGGTGCGCGTGATGCCGAACTACCGCTCGCAGGAACTCAACCTCTACGCGATCTACCCGTCGCGGCAGTACCTGGATGCCAAGATCAAAACCTGGGTGGAATATTTGCGCGGATCGTTGCCGGAGATATTGGCGGCGCATCAGGCGGAATTGGTCGCGTATGAGTTGAGCGGGAGTCTGGCTGGCGCGCGCGTCGCCACCTGACTTTAAACACCGCTGACTTCGTGCAGGAGCTGACGAGTGCAACGAGGCTGCGATCTTTTGATCTTGCTGTTTAAAAATCAACGGATCGCAGCCTACGGCAGCTCCTACATCGCGGTGTTTACGGGGAAGTTTCCGACAGGTTTTGCAGGTTGTCCGTCGGAAGAGCGCTGGCTAGGATTTGGCGGTTGCTGACGAATCAGCGACCGGACTTGGTCGTCCGGGTTTAGAATGGCGCACATTTTCAAGCATGCTTAATGGCGAGCTGTGCGTGGGAGGGCCTCGTCCCTGCCGGGTTTCCATTCCCTGGTCGACCAACCCGCGTACGGTTCGCCACCCGATTGCTTGGTCGCAGTCAGTGGCGAACTCCACTTCCAGAATGGAGTTTCACCATGTTCAAACCCACACCCAATCCCCCCGAATCCGCAAGCACCTCCCCCTACCAATCCCCCGACTCAACGAAACTCCACGACGCCGCCGAGCGTGCGCTGGATCACTCCCTCAAACCGTCCGCCAGCGCGCAGCAAAACCACAAACCCAGCACCATGTTCCAGGTCGCCCCGGACCAGGACAACGAAAGCCTGCTGGCCCACGCCTGCGAATCCCTCGCCTCGGCCAGCATCATGAGCAGCGACATCGCCGCCCACGTCGACAGCCCACAACGGCACACGATATTGGCCATCCAGCAGGTGATCATGCTGGCGGAACTGGCGGTGAACCGCGTGCTGGATAACTACGAAATCCATCAGCCCCCGTCACGCAGCTGACCTCCGGGGAGCGAGCCCGACCGCGAGGGCTTCGGCACATTCAACATTCGAGGTGTCAGATAAACCGCTTTCGCGAGCAGGCTCGCTCCCACAGTTTGAATCGAGTACATCAGCGAGAAACAGGTCGGCTGTCAGGCCGCCTTCGCTGGCAAGCCAGCTCCCACAGTTTGAATCGAGTACATCAGCGAGAAACAGGTCGACTGTCAGGCCGCCTTCGCGAGCAGGCTCGCTCCCACAAAAGCAAAGGCAAAGCAGCGCAGCTGCCCGCGGCGCAGCCGCCCCACTCAACAATGAGCGCAAGCTCGAGTGCTTTTGATCTTGATCCACCGGCGACGTCGGAAGGCTGAGTGGAGGGATTAATCCGGGCGTGGGAGCGCAGCGACCGTACGACGCAGTCGTACACAGCGAGTGTAGGTGCAGCGAAGCAAACCGGAGCCGCTGCGCCCGGATCGATCCCGCAGCGAAGGAACCCGAGCCTGCGAGGGCCGAACGCAGGAGCTAGCGTTTTTTGCTTACTTTTTTAGGCGCTTGTAAAAAAGTAAGTCGCCGTCAGGCGAAACCGCCAGCCGCCGCCCCGAAACCTTCGGATATTCACACCAGACAAACCCAAGGCATGGCCGGCCCAGAGGCCGCCAAGACAACCCGAGCGAGAAAATGTTAGCGTGCTTGCAATCAAGCCCCGACGAGCCCAAGCCCAATGAAAAAAACAGTCCTGGCCTTCAGCCGCATCACCCCGCCCATGATCGAACGCCTGCAAGAAGAATTCGACGTCATCGTCCCCAACCCCAAGACCGGTGACATCAACGCCCAGTTCAACGAAGCCCTGCCCCACGCCCACGGCCTCATCGGCGTCGGCCGCAAACTCGGCCGCGCACAACTGCAAAGCGCAACAAAACTCGAAGTGGTCTCGAGCGTCTCGGTCGGCTACGACAACTACGACCTCGACTACTTCAACGAACGCGGGATCATGCTCACCAACACGCCCGACGTGCTCACCGAAAGCACCGCCGACCTCGCCTTCGCCCTGATCATGAGCAGCGCCCGCCGCGTCGCCGAACTCGACGCCTGGACCAAGGCCGGGCTATGGCAGGCCAGCGTCGGCGCCCCGCTGTTTGGTAGTGATGTGCACGGCAAGACCCTCGGCATCGTCGGCATGGGCAACATCGGCGCCGCTGTCGCCCGGCGCGGGCGCTTCGGCTTCAACATGCCGATCATCTACAGCGGTAACAGCCGCAAGACCGAACTGGAAGAGGAACTCGGCGCGCAGTTCCGCAGCTTGGATGAGCTGCTGGCCGAAGCCGATTTCGTCTGCCTGGTAGTGCCGTTGAGCGACAAGACCCGCCACCTGATCAGCCATCGCGAACTGGCGCTGATGAAGCCGAGCGCTATCCTGGTCAACATCTCGCGCGGCCCGGTCGTCGACGAACCGGCACTGATCGAAGCCCTGCAAAACAACCGCATCCGCGGCGCCGGCCTGGACGTCTACGAAAAAGAACCGCTGGCCGAATCGCCGCTGTTCCAGTTGAAAAACGCCGTGACCCTGCCGCACATCGGCTCGGCCACCACCGAGACCCGCGAAGCCATGGCCAACCGCGCCCTGGCCAATCTGCGCAGCGCCCTGCTCGGTGAACGGCCGCAGGATCTGGTCAACCCGCAAGTCTGGCGCGGCTGAAAAAAGGGCCGGCGCAACATTACGCCGGCCTTCACCTTACATAACTTGCAACCGAACAAAAACGCCAGACCAAGTAACAGCAATATAAGCTCTCGCAACTTATAAACTTATTGATTAATTGCCATGGAGAGCCAACCTCGTGAACACCCTGACCACCGACAAACTCATTCGTTACAGCAAAGTCATCTTGATGGCTTATATAAGTTTCTTTGGCCTGCTGGTGATGATCCATAACTTCACTGACTATGAGTCCAACTACACTTACGTTGCACATATCCTGAGCATGGACACCACCAACGCCAGTGAAAACATCATGTACCGCGCGATCGATTCGCCGATGATCCATCACCGGATCTACTGGTTCATAATCACCATGGAAGTCACCTATACCGTACTTTGCCTGATCGGTACTTACCAGTTGTATCGCTACATTGATGCCTCGCCAGCGGCATTCCATGAAGCCAAGAAGTTTTCAATCATGGGCATATTGGTCGCCATCTTCATTTATTACGTGTGCCTGCAAACTGTAGGTGTCGAATGGTTCGACATGGACACTTCGCAATCCTGGAATGCCAAGGACTGGGCAAGGCATATTGTCGACTTCATCTTCCCGGTGATGATCTACATCACTTTGAAAGTTGAGCGCTGAGTATCAGCGCTCGTTTTATCAAGCCAACTTCCCTTGAGCCGCAGACAACAGCACTTTCGGTTTACGAAACACCAGCACGTTGCCCAACATCACCAACACCAGCCCGACCAGCGCCGGTGCGGTCCATTGATAACCTTCGGCAAACGCCGACACGTTCAGGGCCACCACCGGGAACAGCACCGTGCAGTAAGCCGCCCGCTCCGGGCCCATGCGCCCGACCAGCGTCAGGTACGCGGTGAAGCCGATCACCGAGCCGGGAATCACCAGATACAACAGTGCCCCGACATAACGCGGCGACCAATCCATGTCGAAGGGTATGCCCTTGATCAGACACCACACCGTCAGCATCGCCGCGCCGTAGGCCATGCCCCAGGCGTTGGTGGTCAGCGGTCTGAGGCCGGCCTTCTGTTGCAGGCTCGAAAGCATATTCCCCGCTGAAAAACACAAGGTGCCACACAACGCCAGACCCAGCCCCAGCAGGGTTTGCGGACTGGCCTGATGCCCGGCCAGTTCCGGCCAGAACAACAGCCCCAGACCGAACAGCCCCAGCGCACCGCCCATCAACACATTGCGGGCAATGCGCTGGCCGAAGAACACCCGCGCATTCAGCGCGTTCCACAACGTTGCCGTAGAAAACACCACCGCCACCAGACCACTGGGTATCCACTGGCTGGCCGTCAGAAAGCACATGAAGTTCACACAGAACAGACAGAGCCCTTGGGCCACGCAGATCAAATGGCCTCGGCGGTTCATCGGTTGCAGGCGCCGGCTGAGCAGCAACAACGCAAACAACACCAACGCAGCCAGGCCGAAGCGATAGACAATCGACACCGGAATTTCGACCACGCCCAATTGCCATTTCAAAGCAATCCAAGTGGTGC
This sequence comes from Pseudomonas sp. H1_G08, assembly GCF_054681355.1. NCBI lineage: Bacteria > Pseudomonadati > Pseudomonadota > Gammaproteobacteria > Pseudomonadales > Pseudomonadaceae > Pseudomonas > Pseudomonas sp. H1_G08. The sequence goes on along the minus strand of NZ_CP162822.1, from coordinate 5,853,476 downwards.
CCCAGATCAGTACGGTCAGCAGGTACAACGACAGGTTCATGGCCAACACTCCTTAAACAGGCCTTGAGTGTCTGCCTCGGCCATCATTCGGCGCTTGCACAATCTTGCGCTTTTGTCTGGCGGCAGGCTGGCAGCGCGGCGTCTACGGAGTAGGATGCAAGGCGTTGGAGAGAACAGAACATGGCTGCTATCGATACCCTGCAAGTCTTTCAAGCCCTCAACCGCTCGCCGAATGCACGTCTGGTGCACAGCGCCGAGCTCGGTGACGGCATGTCTGCGGCTTTGTGGACCAACCACCACGATGCCCAGGAATACGAAGCGCCAAGTCATCACACGCTTTCGTGCTACGTCGCCGGCGGCACCGGCACATTCCGTCGTGGCCAGCCGGGCCGCAAGGGCGGGCCGGACAAGCTGTGCATCCTGCCGGCCGATCACGAATCGGGCTGGGTGATCAATGGCGACATCCGCTTGGCGCACCTGTATTTCAGCGCCGAACAATTCGCCCTCGGTTGCGTGACTTTGCTCGATCGGGAGCCGCGCGAGATGCAGTTACGCGAACAGACTTTTCTTGAAGATCCGCAGCAGGCGCAGCGCTTTCGGCAGTTGCTGAACCTGAACTGGCAAGAGCCGGCCGAGCGCTTGCTGACCAGCAGCCTCGCCCATGAATTGATCAGCCACACGCTGCTCAGCCAGGTGGGTGCGCGACAGGGCTTGCGCTTGAAGGGCGGGCTGGCACCGCATCAGCGCCGACAACTGGTGGAGTTCATCGACAACCAATTGGCTGAGCCGATCAGCCTCGGGCAACTGGCCGGGTTGTGTGCGCTATCGGAATATCACTTCGCGCGGATGTTTCGCCTGAGCTTCGGCCTGCCGCCGCATCAATATGTGCTGGCACGGCGCTTGAGCCGGGCGCGGGAATTGTTGCGCGGCACGGCGCTGCCCTTGGGGGAGATTGCGCTGGCGTGCGGGTTTGCCAGTGCGAGCCATTTTACCAATCGGTTCAGGCAGGTTTTAGGTGGGACGCCGGGCGAGTATCGGCAGGCGTTTTTGCGTTGAGCCCTTTTCCCCTCACCCCAGCCCTCTCCCAGAGGGAGAGGGGGCCGACCGAGTTGTCTTGCACTGTACGTCGACCTGAAACACCGAATCGATTATGGATTCAAAGCAACACATTCAAGTCGGTGTACCTCTGGAATATCCCACGGTCAGCCCCCTCTCCCAGAGGGAGAGGGGGCCGACCGAGTTGTCTTGCACTGTACGTCGACCTGAAACACCGAATCGATTATGGATTCAAAGCAACACATTCAAGTCGGTGTACCTCTGGAATATCCCACGGTCAGCCCCCTCTCCCAGAGGGAGAGGGGGCTGACCGAGTTGTCTTGCACTGTACGTCGACCTGAAACACCGAATCGATTATGGATTCAAAGCAACACGTTCAAGTCGGTGTACCTCTGGAATATCCCACGGTCAGTCCCCTCTCCCTCCGGGAGAGGGCTAGGGTGAGGGGCTTTTGATCTTGCCTCAAAACTCCAGCGTGCTGGAAAGCGAAACCTGCCGCGAATCCCCCATCGACACAAAGAAGCGGCTCGCCGAAGAGGTGTAATAAGTGCGGTCGAACAGGTTCTTCACGTTCAACTGAAACTTGACCTTCTGCCCCTCAACCGTGGTGTCGTAAGTGGCAAACGCATCCGCCACGGTATAGCTCGGCAGGTCAAAATCATTCACCGCGTTGCCGGCACGCTCGCCGACGTACCGCGCGCCCGCCCCGACACGCAACTGATCGCCGCCAAACACATTGCCGAAGTCATACACCGCCGACAGCGAGCCGGAATTCTTCGCTACGTTTTGCAGGCGCTTGCCTTTGTATTCCGGGTCTTCGGTGACTTCGGCATCGGTATAGGCATAGCTGCCGATCAGGTTCCAGCGCTCGCTGAGTTGCCCGCTCAGGTCGACTTCCAGCCCACGGGAACGCACCTCGCCAGCGGCGCTGTAGATCGTCGTCGGCCCCTCGGAATTGGCCACCAGCACGTTGCGTTTCTTGATGTCGAACAACGCGATATTGCCGGTGATGCTGCCCGGCATATCCAGCCGCGCACCCAGCTCCCACGACTTGGCTTCTTCCGGCGCGATGCTGCCGTCGAGCACGGTGCTGCTGCCGCTCAGCGGGGCGATGGTCGAGTTGGGTTTGAACGATTCGGTGTAGCTGCCGTAGAACGACAGCGCGTCGGTGTAGCGATACACAAGGCCGGCGCGCGGCACCCATTTCTGACCATTGCTGTCGGTATTGGCCTTGAACGGCACGCCTTTGCCGGCGTACTGGTCGTACTCCTGAAAACGGCCGCCGGCGACCAGAGTCCACTGCTCGTTGAGGTGAATCGAATCCTGCAGGAACAGCGAATCGCTGCGCAGCTTATCGGTCTGCGCACTGTCGGGCGCACTCACCGTAGTGCCCATCACTTCGCGGCCATACACCGGGTTGAGATAGCTGAACGTGGTCAGGCTTTTCTGCCGGATCAGATCCTCGCGGTAGATCTTGCGATATTCGTCGTCGACGCCGAACACCAGATCATGCTGCATGCCCAGTACATTCACCTTGCCTTCGAGGCTGGCGGTGGTGAAACGATCGGTGCTGATCGCATTCTGGGTGCCGTCCATGCTGCGGGTCAGTGTGCCTTTGTTGGTGTCGATCGCAGTCACGCGCACTTGGCTGGCATCGTAGGTTTCGCGGTTCCAGCTGTAGCCGAAGTGGGCTTTCCAGTCGTCGTTGAGTTCGTGGTCGGCTTCGAAATGGTACAGATCCGAGCGCCCTTCCATGTCGTTGAACGGCTCATCGAGACGCTGCTTGCGCGAGATATCCAGCGGATGGTTGGTGCGCGGATCGATCAGCGTGCCACGGTCGAAGGGGGTGAGAAACTCGCGGTGCTCGTAGGCGAACAACAGCTTGGTGCGCTCGCCGTACCAGGCCAGCGACGGTGCGATCAGCGTCTCGCGGTGGGTGCCGAAGTTGCGCCAGTAATCTTCGTCTTCGTGATCGACGACCATGCGATAGGCGAAGCCGGAATCGCCCAGCGCACCGGTGCTGTCAAAGGCGCCACCGCTGCCGTTCTTGCCGTCACCGTAGCTCGAACCGCGCATGGTCACGGCGTTGTACTGGGTCAGTTCCGGCTTCTTGCTGACCAGATTGACCACGCCACCCGGGTCCTGAATCCCATAGAGCAACGAGGCCGGGCCTTTGAGCACTTCGACGCGATCCACGGTCGCGTTCATGCCACGGCCCTGCACCAGCGGCATGCCGTCGCGCATAATTGAGCCGTTGCGATTGTCACCGAAACCGCGAGTCATCACCGAGTCCTGCGTACTGCCCAAGGTGTTGCCCTGGGTGATGCCGCTGACATTGGCCAGCGCGTCATCGAGATTGCGCGGCGCCTGATCGCGAATGACCTGCGCCGGGATGACATTGACCGTCTGTGGAATTTCTTGCAGCGACGCCGATGAGCGCATCACCGAACTGGTTTCCGGCGGCTGATAGCTCATCGATTCGTCGCGCGTGGACGTGATGGTGGTGGCGCCGAGATTAAGCGCGCCTTCGGTCGGCATCGGCTCCAGCGCCAGGGTATGACTGTCGGTGCGGCGAAAACTCAGGCCGGAATTGCCGAGCAGGCGTTGCAGCGCCTGTTCGGCGCTCATCTGGCCATTGACTGCCGGAGCATTGAGGCCGTACGGCGCTTCGTCGGTGTAGACCACGCTCTGCCCGGTCACGCGGCTGAAGTCGCTCAGGGCTTGCGGCAACGGTTTCGCGGCGAGGGCAAAATTGAATTTCTGTTGCGCCTGATTGCTCACCGCTTCTGCCGCCAGCGCGATACTCATCGGCAGCAATGCCAACGCGGAAAAACTCAACGCCGACATGCCCAACCACTGTTTGACCGAACCGGATTTTGCCCTGGACTTCATTGCTCAATGACCTGTGTAGAACCGCAACGGATGCGAATGGCTCGCAGTTTCAGTCACTACACGGATGGGGCTCGGGGTTACCTCACCTTTAATTTGAAAATATTTTGCGGGGGATTTGTTGCCTGGGCTGACGCCTTCGCGAGCAGGCTCGCTCCCACCTTTGAAATGCGTACCCTGTGGGAGCGAGCCTGCTCGCGAAGAGGCCGGCAGCCTCAGCGCAAAATAATCAACTGTCCCATCACCCGATGCTGCTCAAATCCCAGTACCCCTTGCAGCGCATTGAGCACCGCTTGCGGATCCTTGCTCGGAAAGCTGCCGCTGACCTTGCGCGCCGCCAGCTCATCGTTGAGCAGCACAATCCGCCCCGGGTAATAGCGGCGCAGATCCTCGACGACATCGGCCAGCGTGGTCTTGTAGTAGGTCAGCCAACCCTGACGCCAGGCCAGTTGCGCTTCACTGTCCACGGGATGCAGTTTTTCCGCAGTGCCGTCGGCGTAGGCAACTTGCTGGCCGGCCGTGAGAATCTGCTGTTGGGCATGCTCGTCTGCCGTCACCGCGACACGCCCGGACAATACCGTCACTTGTGCGCCGTGAGGTTGCCGACGTACTTCGAACTGGGTGCCCAGCACCCGCGCCTCGCCCTGCTCCGCCGCCACCACAAACGGATCGCCAGTGTGAGTGACGCTGAAGAAAGCAGCGCCGCGAATCAACTGCACGCGGCGCTGACCGTGGCTGAAATCCACAGCAATCGCACTGTCGGCATCCAGTGTCACTTGCGACTGATCGGCCAGTGTCACCGTGCGAATTTCCCCCGGTGCCGAGACATGATCAGCGCGCAGATCGTCGAGCCAGCGCTGCGCCTGCCACCCGGTGCCGAGGCTGACCATCAGCAGCAGACACGCGGCCAGCGCCAGCGCTCCAGACCAACGCAACATCGGGGAACGACGCGGGGCGTCCATCGCCTGCAGATAACCTTGCAGCGCGAACGCATCTTCATCGGCCAGCGTGCGCGCGGGGCTTTCGCTGAGTTCCCAGATCACCTGCGCCTGCGCATACGCTTCGGCATGGGCCGGATCGGCGCGCAGCCATTGGCTGAAGGTCAGTTGATCGCCAGTGCTCGGGCGGTCGTGCAACAGGCTCAGCCAGGCCAGCGCGGCCTGCTCCTGGGCCGGCGTCGGTGTGATCGGATCGGATGGCTTCACGGTGCTTTCCCTGGCAGGCGTGGCGCGGGGTCGCGCAGGCTGGCCTTGCAGGCCTCGAGGGCGCGCATCATATGTTTTTCCACGGCACTTTGGGACAGGCCCATGGCCTTGGCGATGTCGGCGTACTTGCGCCCGTGAATGCGATTGAGCAGAAAGATCTGCCGGGTACGCTCGGGCAAGGCGCGCAACGCGGCTTCGACATGGCGCAGATCGTTGCCCGCTTCCAGCGCGGCCTGAGGCTCACTGCCGTGGCTGTCGGGTTCGTCCGGCTGCCAGCCTTCGTTGACCCGCGTGCGCGTGCCTTCGCTGCGCAAATGATCGATGGCGATGTTGCCGGCGCAGCGCAGCAGATAGGTGCTGAGTTCTTCGACCTGGACCAGCGGCCGACGCCAGAAGCGCAAAAACAGATCCTGGACCAGATCCGCCGCCGTCGCCCGACAACCGACGCGGCGGTTCACCAGCGCCTCCATTTGCGCACGCTGGGACAGAAACACCTGAAGAAAATGCGCACGCGCGCCACGCGCTTCATCGTCACGCGATTCTGGCGGCAGACCGATCAGCACTTCAGCACTGCGCCCAGGCGGCGACCGGGCTCGCCAGCAGGCTCAACCCGGCCAGTGCCATGGCCTGACGCGGGCGATACGGCAGCAACAGCACCAATGCCAAAGCACTGAGCATCAGCACCGCGAACCAGTCGACCAGACCGAAACTCCAGCCATTGGCCGCCACCGCCGCCCACAGCGAAAGCGCCAGCAACAGCCATCCCGCCACCGCCAGACCCTGACGGCGGCGCGTCGACGGTTTGGCGCCGAGCAATTCGGCATGATGGCGTGGCATCGACAGGCACAACGCGGTGAAGCCGGCGTAAGTAAGCAACAGGGCCAGCAGCATCAGTTGGCACCCTGTTCGACAGTGATCGAGCGAGGCGAAGAACTTGCTTTGCGAACGCTGACGCGGTCGCCCGTACGCTGCATCTTGCGCGCAGCCCAGCCGAGGAAAAGCCCCGTCGCCAGACAAGTCAGATCAAATCCGGCCAGTGCCCAGTCGCGCTGCATCAGGGTCGCGCCAAGATTCCACGGTGTGGTCAGCGCATTGATCAGCGGCACCGCGATAAACAGCGCAGCGCCGAGCGTCAGCTGTTCGATCCAGGCCTTGCGTCCCGGACGCAACACCGCGTGCAACAGGCTAAGCCCCCACGCAATAAAAAACGCATTTACTTCCCAATCGGCCCGCCCCGCCAGACTCACCGGCAGCAGTCGATTGGCCAAAAAGAACACCGCCACCGCCGACACCAGGCCGGCCATGCTGGCGATATTCAGCACCTCGACCAAGCGCAGTTCGAACGGCAGCGCCGCGCTTTTCATGTGTTTGAGCTGCCGCTTGCCGAGCCAGATCACCAGCCCGGTGCCGATCATTGCCGTGCCGGCCAGCCCGCAAATGAAATACAGCCAGCGCAACAGCGGCCCGGCGAAATGGCCCATGTGCAAACCGTAGAACGCGCCACCCACCACCATCGCCATGGGTTGATCAGGGGTGCTGCTCAGAAGCTGCCCGGTGACGCCATTGAACGTCACCGCCCGGCCGAAATCATGCACCACCCGATCGCCCGCGCGGGACAGCACCACCGTGGCGCTGGCATCGCCCGGGTTGCTTACCGACAGGCGCGCGGTATGGCCGCCCGACCACTGCTCGCTGGCCTTGGCCAGTAGCGGCGCCATGGCGGTCAGCGGCGCGGCGATATCGGCGCGCTCGGGCGTCTTCGAGGCGGGAAAGACTTCGTCGTAGAACTTGCGCACGTCGCTGCCGTAAGAGGCGACGATGCTCGCCGGCATCACCATCGACATGAAAATCACCAGGCTGCTGTAAGTGATCATCAAGTGAAACGGCAGCACCAGCACACCCACGGCGTTATGCCCGTCGAGCCAGGAACGCTGGCCCTTGCGCGGGCGGAAGGTGAAGAAGTCCTTGAAGATTTTCTTGTGGGTGATGATGCCGCTGATCAACGCGACGAACATCACCATCGCAGCGAGAGTCGCCAGCCAGCGCCCCCACGGATAAGGCATCTGCAACTGGAAGTGGAAACGGTAAAAGAACTCGCCGCCCATGCTTTCGCGGCCCTGTACCTCGGCCCCGGTTTGAGCATCGAGGGTTCGGGATTCGAAGCGGCCGCGCTCGCCGGGTTTGCCCGGCGCCTGCTGCCAGCGCACGGTCAGACCGGGGTCGCGGGCATCGGGCAGATCGATCAGCCAGCGCGAGGCACCGGCGGCGTGTTGTTGTAGATAATCTTGCGCCAGCGCCAGGCTCGCTTCGCTATCAAGCGAATGCGCAGCGATTTCCGGCTGCATCCAGTGGCTGATTTCGTCTTTGAAGTAAGCCAGCGTTCCCGTGAGGAAAATCGCGAACAGCAACCAGCCGAACACCAGCCCGGCCCAGGTGTGCAGCCAGGCCATCGCCTGCCGGAACCCTTCCTTCATGCCAGCCCCAGACCGCGCGCGGCACCGGAAACGGTGGCGAGAATCACGCTCGGCACCAACAGGCCGACCCACGCCGACCACGCGCTGCGGCAGGCAAAACACCAGAGCACGGCAACCAGATAGACCAGAAAGGACACGGTCATGCCAGTGACCACCGCTTCGGCGCGGTTCAGCGGCAGCCACAACGTCAGGGTGACACTGGCCAGCGCCGCGACCAGATAGCCGCCGAAAACCGCCGCCAGCACTCGCGAAGTGACGGCCAGACGATAGGACATGGGAAGGGTGGCGTGTTTGCCTTTCATGTTTCGACCCTGAAACGAAAAACGTCCGGCCGACAAGCCGAATCTACAGGCGAGCAATATTAATGATAAATATTCTCATACGCAAAAGCATCTGATTGCCGGACACTGTCGCCAGCCTCTACAATGCGAACCGTTCTTGTTCTCTAATGCACGTTCTCTACGCAAGTTTTGCGTCCGGAGTCATTTCGTTGCCGCCCGCCCATCCCGTCGAATCGCTCTACCACGCTCATCACAGCTGGCTCACCGGCTGGTTGCGGCGCAAGCTCGGCTGCCCGGACAGCGCAGCGGATCTGGCCCAGGACACGTTCATCAAGGTGCTCACCGCCCGCGAGCCACCGGTGATCATCGAACCGCGCGCCTTTCTCACTACGCTGGCCAAGCGCGTACTGTTCAACCATTACCGGCGGCAGGATCTGGAACGCGCCTACCTCGAGACACTGGCGCAGATGCCGGAAATGGTCGCGCCGTCGGAAGAGCACAAAGCGATCATCCTGCAGACACTGGTCGAACTCGATGAGCTGCTCGACGGTTTGCCGCGCCAGATCAAACGCGCGTTCCTGCTCGCTCAGGTCGATGGTCTGACTTATCCACAGATCGCCGCAGAACTGGGAATCTCGGTGGCCACGGTCAAACGCCATTTGAACAAAGCGGCCATGCGCTGCTATTTCGCCCTGTGAATCGCACGCCGGATTTCTCCGCACAAGTCGCCGAACAGGCGGTGCACTGGTTGCTGGAAATGCAGCAGGGCACGCTGACCTCGCGCCAGCAACAGGCCTGGCAACAATGGCTGGATGCACACAGCGAACACCGCCGGGCGTGGGAACACATGCAACGGGTCAACCAGCGCTTGCGCGGCGTGTCGTCGCCGTTGGCCCACGCCGCGTTGAACGGACCGAAGTCTGGCAGCCGTCGTCAGGCGCTGAAAATGCTGCTGATTCTCGGTGCAGGCTCAGCGGCGACCTGGGGCATGCGCGAGCACACTCCGTTGCCGTCGCTGCTCGCCGATTACCGCACGCCGGTCGGCCAGCGACGCAAGATTGCCTTGGGCGGTGCCGATTCGTTGCAGCTCAATACCGCCAGCTCGGTTGATGTTGATGGTGCGCAGCGGTTGATTCGTCTGCTCGAGGGCGAAATGCTGTTGAGCGCTGCGAATCCGTTCGAGATACGTACGGCACACGGCGTGCTGAAAAGCCAAGGTGCGCGCCTCAATGTGCGGCAGTTTGTTGATCACACGCATATCGCGCTGTTTGAAGGACGAGTCGAACTCATCGCCAGCCAGCGCGCGCCCCTGCTGCTGCCGATCGCGCGGCAGTTGAGTTTTACTGCCAGCTCGGTCAGCGCCCCCAAACCGCTGGACGCCAACAGCGGCGCCTGGAGCGACGGCATGCTGGTCGCCGCCCATATGCGCCTCGGCGATTTCCTCGAAGAGCTTGGCCGCTACCGGCGCGGGCAGCTGCGGTGCGACAGTCAGGTTGCCGATCTGCTGATTTCCGGGACGTATCCGCTGGATGACAGCGAGCGGATTCTCGACCTGCTGCAGATCAGTCTGCCGGTGCAAGTGAAGCGCTTTACCCGTTATTGGGTGAGCGTCGAAGCTCGGGTTTAGAAAGCAAGATCAAAAGATCGCAGCCTTCGGCGGCTCCTACATTTGGAATGCATTTTTTCTGTAGGAGCTGCCGAAGGCTGCGATCTTTTGATTCTGAAAAAATAAATGAGCCGTTTTTCAGATCTGGCGTGACAGAGAAGGAAAGCCCCCTTGATTCCACCTTCTCAGGATCATCCACATGCAGCCCACCCGCCTTACGCCACTGGCCCGCAGCCTGCGCAATCTTCTGCTCGGCGCCAGCCTGAGTTTCACCGCCCTGCCCGCTGCGCTGGCCGCCGAAGCCAAGGTTTATCACATCGCCCCGGCGTCGCTGGAAACCGCGCTGAACCAGTTTGGCCGTGAAGCAGGCGTGCTGATTTCCTTCGGTTCGCAAGTCACCAGCGGCGTACAAAGCGGGGGTCTGGAAGGCAATTACACCGCGCAACAAGGCCTCGATGCCTTGCTCGAAGGCACCGGCCTGCAAGCCCGCGCCGAGGGTAACAACGCCTTCAGCCTGCAACCGCTGGCTGACGCGGCGCTGGAGCTGGGCACCTCGACCGTAGTCGGCGACTGGCTCGGCGATGCGGCGCAGATCAACGTCTTCGAACACCCCGGCGCGCGTGATGTGATCCGCCGCGAAGAATTCGAACGCCAAGGCGCGACCCAGGCCCGCGATGTGCTCAACCGCATCCCCGGTGTGAACGCGCCGGAGAACAACGGCACCGGCAGCCACGACATGGCGCTGAACTTCGGCATTCGTGGTTTGAATCCACGCCTGGCCGCACGCTCGACAGTATTGATGGATGGCATCCCGGTGCCGTTCGCGCCGTATGGTCAGCCGCAGCTTTCGTTCGCGCCGATCAGCATGGGCAACATGGATGCCGTGGACGTGGTGCGTGGCGGCGGTGCGGTACGTTACGGCCCGCAGAACGTCGGCGGCGTGGTCAACTTCGTCACCCGGGCGATTCCCGACGAGCCAACGGTCAAGGGAGGTTTGCAGACTGAAACCAGCCCATCGTCGAGCCACGACGGTTTCAAGACCAGCGCCAATCTGCTGGCCGGCGGCACCAACGCCAACGGCCTCGGTGGCGCCTTGCTGTACTCCGGCACCCGTGGTGGTGACTGGCGTGAACACAGCGATACCGAGATCGACGACCTGATCCTCAAGGGCAAGTACCAGCTCGACGACGCCAACAGCTTCAACGCCATGGCCCAGTATTACGAGGGCAAGGCCGACATGCCCGGCGGTCTCAATGTCGCCGATTACGATGCCGATCCGTATCAGTCGACGCGACCGAAAGACCAGTTCTGGGGGCGCCGCACGATGTTCAACTTCGGCTATCGCTATCAGCAAGATCGCCGCGAGTTCACCGCCAACACCTTCTTCACCAAAACCCTGCGCAGCGGTTATCTGGATCAGGGCACGTTTCTTTCGCTGTCGCCTCGCGAGTATTGGGTGCGTGGTCTGGAAACCCGTTTCGCCCAAGGCTTCGACCTCGGTCCGAGCAGCCACGAAGTCGGCGTCGGCTACCGCTACATCAATGAGGCCGGCCACGAACTGCGCTATCGCACGCCGATCAGCGCCAACGAATACCCGACCACCAGCAGCCGCAACGACCGCGACACTCGCGGTGGTACCGAAGCCAATGCGTTCTTCGTCGATGACCGCATCGACATCGGCAAATGGACCATCACCCCGGGCGTGCGCTACGAGATGATCGAGTCGCAGCAGACCAACAACCTGACCAACGTCAAATACAAGGGCGACTACAACACCGCGCTGCCGGCGCTGAACGTGCTCTATCACCTCACCGACAGCTGGAACCTGTATGCCAACACCGAAGGCTCGTTCGGCAGCGTGCAGTACAGCCAGATGCCCAACCGGGTCAGCAGCGGCGAAGTGAAGCCGGAAAAGGCCCGCACCTGGGAACTCGGCACACGCTATGACAACGGTGCCCTGCGCGCTGAAATCGGTGCCTTCCTGATCAACTTCGACAACCAGTACGAAAGCAACCAGACCAACGACTCGGTGATCGCTCGCGGCGAAACCCGCCATCAGGGCATCGAGACCAGCGTCAATTACGCGCTCGATGACTTGAGTCCGGCGCTGGCCGGTTTCGATGTCTACGCCAGTTATGCCTATGTCGATGCGACCATTCGCGAAGACGGGCCGAACAAAGGCAACCGCGTGCCTTTTTCCTCCAAGCACAAAGGCACGATTGGCGTCGGTTATACCGAAGGGCCATGGAAGCTGAATCTGGACAGCAGCTTCCAGAGCGACCAGTTTGCCGACAACGCCAACACCTCGAAGGAAAGTGCCGATGGCAGCACCGGCAAGATCCCCGGTTACATGCTGTTCAGCAGCCGCGCCGGGTATGACTTCGGACCGCAACTGTCGGATTTGAATGTGGCGGTGGGCGTGAAGAACATCTTCAACACGCAGTACTTCACACGCTCGTTCGATGACAACAACAAGGGCAAGTACGTAGGTGAGCCGCGGACGGTTTATGTACAGACGTCGGTGGCGTTCTGACCCCACCCCATCGAAGATCAAAAGCCCCTCACCCTAACCCTCTCCCAAAGGGAGAGGGAACTGACCGAGGTGTATTTACGATTTACGCTCGCCTGCAATATCGAGCCGAACGCTGGACCTGAAAACAACCGGAATCGGCCCCCTCTCCCAGAGGGTGAGGGACTGACCGAGGTGTATTTACGATTTACGCTCACCTGCAATATCGAGCCGAACGCTGGACTTGAAAACAACCGGAATCGGCCCCCTCTCCCAGAGGGTGAGGGACTGACCGAGGTGTATTTACGATTTACGCTCACCTGCAATATCGAGCCGAACGCTGGACTTGAAAACAACCGGAATCGGCCCCTTCCCCCAGAGGGTGAGGGACTGACCGAGGTGTATTTACGATTTACGCTCGCCTGCAATATCGAGCCGAACGCTGGACTTGAAAACAACCGGGATCGGCCCCCTCTCCCAGAGGGTGAGGGACTGACCGAGGTGTATTTACGCTTACGCTCGCCTGCAATATCGAGCCGAACGCTGGACTTGAAAACAACCGGAATCGGCCCCTTCCCCCAGAGGGTGAGGGACTGACCGAGGTGTATTTACGATTTACGCTCGCCTGCAATATCGAGCCGAACGCTGGACCTGAAAACAACCGGAATCGGCTCCCTCTCCCAGAGGGTGAGGGACTGACCGAGGTGTATTTACGATTTACGCTCGCCTGCAATATCGAGCCGAACGCTGGACTTGAAAACAACCGGGATCGGCTCCCTCTCCCAGAGGGTGAGGGACTGACCGAGGTGTATTTACGATTTACGCTCGCCTGCAATATCGAGCCGAACGCTGGACTTGAAAACAACCGGGATCGGCCCCCTCTCCCAGAGGGTGAGGGACTGACCGAGGTGTATTTACGATTTACGCTCGCCTGCAATATCGAGCCGAACGCTGGACTTGAAAACAACCGGGATCGGCTCCCTCTCCCTCGGGAGAGGGCTGGGGTGAGGGGCTACGGTCTTAAACCCTGCGAGCAATCACCAACACCACAAACAAAAAACGGGCCTGCATCAGCAGGCCCGTTCTCCTTTGGTTACTTGTGAAATCAGCGCATCAACTGTTGATCGCTGCCTGTTCGTTCTCGTCAAATTCTTCCGCCAACAGCTTGTCGTTGGCTTTGCCGGTAAATGGCACTACAGCGGCGCGTGGTTTACCTCGCAGTTTGCCGAACAGATGATCCAGTTTGTGCTCGAGTTTCTCGGCAGCACCGTCGATCGCCTGTTCCAGCGAATCGGCTTTATGGGTCACGGAAATCGGTTGGTGGCCTTTTGGCCGCGCTTCCAGTTGGCAGCGCAAGTCATGGGGACCTGGTTTCTCGCCGTTCTCGTCGCTCAGGTGGACTTCGACACGGGTCAGGTCTTCTTCATAACGGTCGAGCGTGCTCTCAATAGTTGTACGTACCCACTCCTCCAGTCGCTTACTGCTTTGAATATGGTTATCGCTGTTGACTTGGATTTGCATAGTTCATCCCTTATTTCAGCTAGCTCGCTGGAGGCCTTGAGTTGAATTTCCTGACCTCCTGGTTACAACAATCGGCCCGAGCGACGAACATTTCAACCCCTGAAAAAAGAAAAATATTCATTCGCAAAAAAAGCCGGACAACCGAGCTGGGCGCTGTTAATGTCGGGAGTTGGGTCGACCCGCTCCGCAGAAAAATCTGCTCACATCTGTTGCTCATTCAGCGGGTGCAGGCTGCGAAAAATCCCCGCCTCTTCCACCAGCCAGTCATGCACAGCGCGCACGCCCGGATGGCTCAACGCCCCCGGCGCATATAGCAGCACGTAGCGTTTATGGTTGGGCACCGACAACCCGAACGGCACGATCAAAGTGCCGCGCTCCAGCTCATCGTTGAGCAACGTGCGCCGGGCAATCGCCACGCCCATACCGGCAATCGCCGCTTCGATGGTCAAGTGATTGCGATTGAACGTGTGCCCGCGCCGCACATCGGCGCCTTCGAAGCCGATCGCATTCAAATAGAACTCCCATTCCGCGTATTCGTAACTGCCACGCCAAGCGGTGATGTCGTGCAGCAACGGGAAATGCACCAGATCCGCCGGCCCGTGCAACGGCGGTCGCCCACGTAACAGGCTCGGCGCGCACACCGGGAAAATCTGCTCGTCGAGCAAGGCTGTGGATAACAATCCGGGGTAACTGCCATCGTTGAGGTCGATGGCCAGATCGAAATCGCCTTCGTGCAACGGCACGCTGCTGTCCTCGGCCACCAGGCGCAACTGGATGTCCGGAAAGCGTTGCTGCAAGCGCGGCAGGCGCGGAGTCAGCCACTTGCCGAGAAACGACGGGATCGACCGCAACCGCAGAGTTCCGCTGATCATCCCCGCGTCCAGCCGGCGCAGCTCCGCATCGATGCTGCCATAGGCTTCATTGACAGTAATCGCCAGCCGCTGCCCCTGCGCGCTCAACTCAACGCCCCGCGCTCGCCGATGAAACAGGCGAAAGCCCAGGCGCTCTTCCAATTGGCGGATCTGCTGGCTGACCGCGCCCGGGGTGATGTGCAGCTCTTCGGCACAACGGGTGAACGACAGGTGCCGCGCGGCACAGGCAAATACCTGCAGCCAGACGTAGGTCTGGGCATGCAATTGACGACTCATTGTTTAGTCCTGCTAAAGGCTGTCTTAGGAGGTTTCGTTGGTCACCTCGAACCGAGGCAGGCAGTATCGCCGACATTGCGCTTGTCCGACAAAAAATGGCAGCGATTCCTACTCCATTGCTTGTAAGGGTTTAGCATGGCTATCAGTGTTTTCGATCTATTCAAAGTGGGCATCGGCCCGTCCAGTTCCCATACCGTCGGCCCGATGCGTGCAGCGGCGACGTTTGCCCAGGCCCTGATCGACCAACATCTGCTCTATGACGTGCGACGGGTGGAAATTCGTCTGTACGGCTCACTGTCTGCGACCGGCGTTGGCCATGCCACCGATCGCGCGACGGTCATGGGCCTGATGGGCGAGTGGCCGGACAGCATCGATCCTTCGACCATCGATCCACGCATTCAGCAACTGCGCGAAACCGGGCAATTGTCCCTCGCCGGTCAACGCTCGATTGCGTTTGACTGGCAGAGCGATCTGCTGCTGCTCGACGAGAGCTTGCCCTACCACCCCAACGCCATGTCGCTGAGCGCATTTGGCGAAAGCGCCGAGCTGCTCACGCAAACCTATTACTCGGTGGGCGGCGGTTTCATCGTCGAAGCGGCTGAAGCCGAGTCTGGCGTGGCGCCAGCCAGCGACGTGGTGTTGCCCTACGATTTTTCCAGCGCCGCCGAACTGCTCGCTTTGTGCAAAAAGCACAATCTGCGCGTGTCCGAACTGATGATGGCCAACGAACGCGCCTGGCGCAGCGATGCCGAGATTCGCCAAGGCCTGCTGCACATCTGGTCAGTGATGCGCGAGTGCGTCGAACAAGGTTTGCGCCACGAAGGCATCCTGCCCGGCGGTCTGAAAGTACCGCGCCGCGCGGCGAAACTGCATCGCAGCCTGTTGGAAATCGGCAAACCGAATGTGATCAGTTCGACCCTGTCGGCGATGGAATGGGTCAACCTGTTCGCCCTTGCCGTCAACGAAGAAAATGCCGCCGGCGGGCGCATGGTCACCGCGCCGACCAATGGCGCCGCCGGGATCATTCCGGCCGTTCTGCACTACTACATGAAATTCAATCCGGATGCGTCTGACGATGACGTCGTCGCGTTCTTTCTCGGTGCAGCCGCCGTCGGCATTTTGTGCAAGAAAAACGCCTCCATCTCCGGTGCCGAGGTCGGCTGTCAGGGCGAAGTCGGTTCGGCATGCGCAATGGCCGCCGCCGGCCTGGCCGACGTCCTCGGCGCGACACCGGAGCAACTGGAGAACGCTGCCGAAATCGGCCTGGAACACAACCTCGGCCTGACCTGCGATCCGGTCGGTGGCCTGGTGCAAGTGCCGTGCATCGAGCGCAATGCCATCGCGGCGGTGAAGGCGATCAACGCCACGCAAATGGCCCTGCGCGGCGACGGTAATCACTTTATTTCCCTCGACCGGGTGATACGCACCATGCGCGACACCGGCGCCGACATGCACGACAAGTACAAGGAAACCTCGCGGGGCGGGCTGGCGGTGAACTGGGTGGAGTGCTGATCGGCCTGACTGCACTGTCAGCGATCATCCGCTCATTCCTGCCCTGAAAACGCGCCACAAAAAACGGCGAGCCCCGAGGCTCGCCGTTTTTTTCGCCGTGTTTATTGTTCGACAATTTTTCCGGCATGCGCCTTGCTACATCACCCTTGAGGCAAACGGACATTGCAAACCTCAGCGAACGAGATGCCAGTGGTCTGGTGTTGCGAACCAAATCAGATCATGGCCGGTCAACAACTGCACGTTCAATCAGGCGGTGACGCATCATGGACAACCCATTTCAGATCATTACCGATGCTTTCGCGCCGGACTATCAGATCAATCTGAGCATTCAGGGCCTGGACGGCAGCATCATGCTGACGCTGTCCAACGCGGGGCGCATCGTGGCCAAGCGCATGATCAGCGCCGAACAGCGCAACGATCCCGAGCGTTTGAAGAGGCTGGTGCAAAGCATCCAGTTCGGCATCGCCATCGAACAGGGCCACAGCGCCATGTCGATTCTCGAAGCCATGACCAGCGGCGCCGGGCTGACCCCGCCACCGCCACGCGTCAAGGGCCAGCCGGGCCAGGCGGCGGGCCTTTAAAGCTCGCCCTTCTCCACTTCAGGATGTTCGCTGGAGCCCGTGCCGAGCTTGCGCTGCGGGTTCTCGATCTTCACTGAGGGGAATTGCGACGAAGCGTAACGCACCACCAGGATCGCAAACGCCAGCAGCAGAATGCCGCCGCACAGGTAGATAATGCCCATGTCCGGCGGGTTGTGGTGCGAGACGTTGGAGATCAGCAGGCGCGTCAGCGCGGTGATCGCCACGTAGATCAGGAAGCGCACCGGCATGTGGTTGGTCTTGAAATAAATCCCGACCATCGCGCCCAGTTCCAGATAGATGAACAGCAACAGAATGTCATCGATCTTGATGTGCCCGACTTCGAGCATCCCGAGAAACTCCATCACCGCCGCCCACGCTGTCACCGCACCGATGGCGAACAGCGCCAGATAGTGAAAGGTTTCGACGAACAGGTTGCCCAGGGACTCGGCCAGTTGATGCACGTTACGCCGCAGTTTCTCGGCCCAATTTATTTTCACGATGAGTTTCCTTAGCCCGTTTCGGGCGGATGATGCGTATCGCACGTGACGGTTTTGCGCGCGCGCCTTGTAGCAACGGTTTTCATGCAGGTTCAGGGCCACGCATCATGGCGATCCGCCGCAAATCCCGCGCCGTGGCGTTTGGTCGCAGGCTCGCGGCTTTGCACAATCCCCGTGGGAGCGAGCCTGCTCGCGAATAGCAGCCACACCGTACCCCTGACAAACCCCAAATCCGGTCTACATTGAAAAGCCACTACCCATGGCGCAGGGATTCGCTTATCCTTTTCGCTGTATATGGATACAGTAGTCGTCAAGACAACTTAATGTGAAGGCATGTGAGGTGGTGAATGGCCGTCGAAGTGGTATACCGCAGCAGCCGAGATCTGGAGCGCTTGTTCATGGATAAAGCCGAAGCTGATCGTCATGACAAAATGCTCGAACTGGCCGAATATCTGGCCGATGTGCTGCAAAAAGCCGTTCCGTCCCTGACCGAACAGCAAGTGGAAGAAGCCGGGATCTACATGGCGAAGAATCGCGATGTGTTCGCCAGAGCGTTCAAGAGCCAGCCCGATGCGCTTTCGGAGCTGATCAATGCGCCGGCCGAGCCTGTCGAAAAAGCTGAAGCGGCAGAACCTGATGAGGCGCCGGCGAAGCCAGCCAAACCAGCGAAAGCGCCGAAGTAATTAGAAAGATCGCAGCCTTCGGCAGCTCCTGCACTCGGAATGTAGGAGCTGCCGAAGGCTGCGATCTTTTGCTTTCAGCGATACAAAACCTTTTCGGCCAACTCATCCGCCACCCGCGCCGGCGAACGTTTTTCCGCCTGAGCATGGGCGAAGACTTCGGTCAGCCGCGAACTGATTTTCGACAGATGCGCCGTAATCGTCGGCAACTCCTCACCGCGATGTTTAAGCGATACGTAAATCAGCCCGCCGGCATTGATCACATAATCCGGCGCATAAAGAATCCCGCGCCGTTCCAGTTGATCCGCCACATCCAGATGGGAAAGTTGATTGTTCGCCGAACCGGCCACCGCCGAGCAGCGCAGCTGTGAAACGCTGTGACTGTTGAGCACACCGCCCAACCCGCACGGCGCGAGAATGTCGCACGGCGTGCTGAGCAATGCGTCGTTGGCGATCGGGTGAGCATTGAGCTGCTCCATCGCCAGTTGCACCTTGCCGTGGTCGATGTCACTGACGAGCAACTCGGCGCCTGCCGCGTGCAGTTGCTCGGCCAGCGCAAAACCGACATTGCCAAGCCCCTGGATGGCAACGCGCAGACCTTCGAGGTTGTCGCTGCCCAGGCGCGCCATCGCCGTGGCGCGTATGCCGGCGAACACGCCCATGGCCGCATGCGGCGCCGGGTCGCCTGCCGAAGTGGTGCTGGTAACGTGGCGGGTCTGCTGGGCAATGCAGTCCATGTCCGCCACTGACGTACCGCTGTCGATGGCGGTGATATAGCGGCCGTCGAGTTGCTCGATGCAACGTCCGAAAGCCTCGAACAACGCGGCGCGATTCTCGACATGGGCCGGGCGCACGATCACCGCCACCCCGCCACCTTGCGCGAGGCCGGCGAGCGCCGCTTTGTAGCTCATGTTTTGCGCCAGGCGAATGGCGTCCTCGACCGCAGATTCGTCGTTGGGATAGGCAAGGTAACGGCACCCACCCAGGGCTGGCCCCAGATGGCTGTTATGAATGGCAATGACCGCCTTCAACCCGGTGGCCGGGTCCACGCTCAGGTGCAGCGATTCCAGGCGAGTGCTTTGCATGAGAGCGAACATCGACAGGCTCCCGAATCACTTCTTGTAGAACGCCAGTATAGGCTTGCCCCTGAAAATTGCTGGCGCACACCGGCATGAGCCGCCGAGCGGACAATGCTGCGCCGCTATAACTCGCGCTCAACGCGCCCGGCACTGGACGAACAACCCGGACGGGGCTAAAACGAGGCATTGGAGGGAGATTCAGATGAGTGCGCGCCAACGCTTTTTCGAATGCCTGCATCGTTCACCGCCGGCCCTGCTGGAAGCTGCGCTGTGGATAAGTGCCGAGCACGACAAAACCCTCGAGCCCGAGGCATGGTTGCGCACCTTCAAGGATCTGCAACTACGCGTCAGCTATGGGCTGCCGATGCTGCCGGTCAGCGAACTGGCGCAACCGCTGTTGCGACGCATGGTCGATCTCGGTTTCGCGCAGGATGATTTCCTGCCGCTGCGCCCGCAGGCGGCGCTGCTGCATCGCGTGTTGCACACCCAACGCGGTCAGCCGTTGGCATTGGCGTTGATCGCACTGGAATTGGCGCGTGGGTTGGAGATTCCTCTGGTCGGGGTCAACTTCCCCGGACATTTTCTGCTGCGGGTACCCGGCGCCGACCACTTGCTCGATCCTTGCGGCGGGCGGCGACTGTATCCCAATGACTGCCGAGAACTGTTGCAACGCCAATACGGGCCGAACATGCAGCTCAGCGCCGAACATTTGCTGAGCGCAACGCCGGTGCAGATGCTGCAACGTCTGTCGCGCAACCTGCGCCAATTGCACCTGACCCACGACGATCACATCGCCGCGCTGATCGACGCAGAACGAGTGCTCGAACTGGGCGATGCGAAGGCCTCCGATTACATGGCCCGGGCCAGTCTGTATCAACGGCTGGATTGCCCGAACGCTGAACGCTTCGATCTGGAGCATGCATTATTGCTCAGCGAAGACCCGATCCAGCGCCTGCGCCTGACCGAACGCCTCGGCCATCTGCCGCCCAACTCCGTCGTGCATTAACTACCTTCCGCAGGCTGCCACCATCCTTGAGGCCCACACAAACCTGTGTGGGAGCGAGCCTGCTCGCGAAAGCGGTGTGTCAGCTGAATGAAAGGCCACTGACACTCCGTCTTCGCGAGCAGGCTCGCTCCCACAGGAATTACGGGGTGTCTGGTTGATTGGCAGGATGCGCCTTGATAAACGCCGGATGTTCAGCCGCCAACGCAGCCACACGGCAAATTTTCGGATACGCCTCCAGGCTGACGTTGAACCGCTCAGCCGCATACAACTGCGGAATCAGATACACATCTGCCACGCACGGCCATTCGCCAAAACAGAAACCGCTGTCGCCGATCAACTGCTCCACCGTTGCCAGCCCTTGGCTGATCCAATGGCTGATCCACTCCACCACTTGCGCCTCATTCTGCCCCGCCTGGCGCAGGCGATTGAGCACGCTGACGTTGTGCAGCGGGTGCACGTCGCAGCCGATCACCGCCGCGACACCGCGCACCTGCGCGCGCGCCAGCAGATCATCCGGCAGCAACGGCACCTGCGGGTAACGCTCTTCCAGATACTCGATGATCGCCGGCGATTGAATCAGCAGCACGCCGTCATCGGTGCGCAAGGTCGGCACCCGGCCCTGCGGATTGAGCGCCAGATACGCCGGTTGCCGATGTTCACCGCCCGACGGTGCGATCAGGTTGACCGGCAACGCCTGGTAATCGAGGCCCTTCAACGCCAGCGCAATGCGCACCCGATACGACGAAGTGGAACGGTAATAGCCATAGAGATCCATAAGCCGCTCCTGTCAGCGCGCAGCGATCACGGTGCCGCGACATTCGCCGAAGCCGATCGAGGCAAAACCGTCGCGGGCGCAGCGGGCACGCAGGATGATTTCGTCACCGTCCTCAAGGAATTTGCGCACTTCGCCGGAAGCCAGTTCGATCGGTTTCTTACCGCCCTCGGTAATCTCCAGCAGGCTGCCAAACTGGCCGTTTTCCGGGCCGGACAAAGTGCCCGAACCGAACAGATCGCCGGCCTGCAACTGGCAACCGTTGACGCTGTGATGCGCAACCATTTGCGCGACGGTCCAGTACATGTAGCGGGTGTTGCTCAGGGTCAGGCGATGGGCGGGCAGGTTCTGCTCGCGCATGGTTTCGGTACGCAACAGCACTTCCAGCTCGATGTCGAAGGCGCCGCCATCCTGATCGCGCTTGTCGAGCAGATACGGCAGCGGCTGCGGATCACCTTCAGGGCGGGCCGGTTGCGCCGTGCGGAATGGTTCCAGTGCTTCAGCCGTCACCACCCACGGCGAGACGCTGGTGATGAAACTCTTCGACAGGAATGGGCCGAGTGGCTGGTATTCCCAAGCCTGGATATCCCGCGCCGACCAGTCGTTGAGCAGGCAGAAACCGGCTATGTGCTCGGCAGCGTCACCGATGGCAATCGGCTCGCCCATCTCATTGCCCTGGCCGATCCAGATACCCAGTTCCAGTTCGTAATCCAGACGCGCGCATGGACCGAATACCGGTTCGGTCTGGCCGGCCGGCAGCGTCTGGCCTTTCGGCCGGCGCACGTCGGTGCCGGACGCTCGCACCGTGGAAGCGCGACCGTGGTAACCGATCGGCACGTGCTTGTAGTTCGGCAGCAGCGGGTTATCCGGACGGAACAGTTTGCCGACGTTCTGCGCGTGCTCGATGCCGACGTAGAAGTCGGTGTAATCGCTGATTCGCGCCGGCAGGTGCATCTGGCAATCGGCAGCCAGCGGCAAGAGTTTCGCGCCTTGCGCTTCGATGTTGCCGCGCAGGGTGCTGCCTTCACTGAACAGTTCGATCAGGCGTTCGCGCAGGGCCACCCGCGCCTCACGGCCAAGTTCAAAGAACGCATTCAACTGCCCGCCGTGCATGGCTTCCACCGCACTGCGTGCGACGCCGTCGAACAGACCGGCCTCAAGCGCCACCTGCAAATCGAAGATGTGCTCGCCGATCGCCACGCCCGCGCGAGGCGCCGAACCGTGCAGGCTGAACACGCCCAGCGGCAGATTCTGCAAGGGGAAATCGCTGTGACCGTTGGCCGAAGCGACCCAGCTGCGGGGGATGGAATTCTGTGTCATGGGTTATCTCCGGGTCGGGTCGAACGTGGCGGGCAGCGTCGCCCAGCAAGCGTCGTAACTGGGTTGCAACTGTGGGCATTCGAGGGCGAAACGACTTGGACGAAGCACTTGGCTGGTCTCGAACATGAAGGCCATGGTGTTATCGATTTTTGCAGGTGCAAGCTCGGCGTTGATCGCCCTGGTGCAGGTTTCGCCGTCCGGGCCGTGGGCGCTCATGCAGCTGTGCAGCGAAGCGCCACCGGGCACGAAGCCTTCGGCCTTGGCGTCGTATTCGCCCTGGATCAGGCCCATGAATTCGTTCATCAGGTTGCGGTGGAACCACGGTGGCCGGAAGGTCTTTTCGGCGACCATCCAGCGCGGCGGGAAGATCACGAAATCGAGGTTGGCCAGACCGTGCACGCTGGTCGGCGAGGTCAATACGGTGAAGATCGAAGGATCGGGATGATCGAAACTCACCGTGCCGATGGTGTTGAAACGGCGCAGGTCGTATTTGTACGGCACGTTGTTGCCATGCCAGGCGACCACATTGAGCGGTGAGTGATTGAGTTCGGTGGCCCACAACTGGCCAAGGAATTTCTGTACCAGAGTAGTCGGTTGCTGCAGGTTTTCGTAGGCAGCGACCGGGGTGAGGAAATCCCGTGGATTGGCCAGACCGTTGCTGCCGATCGGCCCCAGATCCGGCAGGCGCAGCGGCGCGCCATGGTTCTCGGCGAGGTAGCCGCGTGCCTGTGGATCGAGCAGTTCGACGCGAAATTTCAGGCCACGCGGCAGAACGACGATTTCCAGCGGCGCCACTTCGAGTACGCCCAGTTCGGTGGCGATACGCAGGCGACCGAGTTGCGGCACCAGCAGCATTTCCCCATCGGCGTTGAAGAACACCCGCTCCATCGAACGATTGGCGGCGTAGTTATAAATGCTGATGCCAGACGGTTTCTCGGCACCGGCGTTGGCCGCCATGCTGACCAGGCCATCGATGAAATCCGTCGGTTCGGTCGGCAGCTCCAGTGGATTCCAGCGCAGACGATTGGGGGTTACTTCACCCAACGGTCCGCCGGCCAGTTGCCGTTCCAGTTTGACGAACGCCGGGTGGTTGGCCGACGGCTGAATCCGGTACATCCAGGTACGCCGCGCTTCGCTGCGCGGCATGGTGAACGCGGTGCCGGAGAACAGCTCGGTATACAGGCCGTACGGGGCTTTCTGCGGGGAATTCTGGCCAACGGGCAGCGCGCCGGGCAACGCTTCAGTGCTGAATTCGTTGCCGAAGCCGGACTGGTAAACCAGGTCCTGCGCGGTTGAATCGGGGTTCATGGAGCCTCCTGAACAGGGAGTCGGCAGTGGCCCATCGCTCTGGCTCAGAGGTCTCGGCACGCCGGGGTTGTTATTATCGTAATCTGATTACGCATAACGTAATTTGCTCGCTATCCAGCGTCAAGCTATAAAGACGCCCATTCGAACCGGAACCGCCAGCCCCATGGAAAAAACCAGCGACAGCAACGGCAAACAGAAAGTCCGCTCCGCCGAAGTCGGCACCGACATCCTCAAGGCTTTGGCCGAGTTGTCACCGTCGACTTCGCTGTCGCGTCTGGCCGAACATGTGCAGATGCCGGCAAGCAAGGTGCATCGCTATTTGCAGGCGTTGATAGCCTCCGGATTTGCCGAACAGAACACCGCCACCAACCATTACGGCCTCGGTCGCGAAGCACTGCGCGTGGGCCTGGCCGCGCTCAACAGCATGGACGTGCTGAAAGTTGCCGCCCTGCCGCTGTCCGAGCTGCGCGATGAACTCAACGAAACCTGCTTTCTCGCGGTGTGGGGCAATCAGGGCGCAACCGTCGTGCACATTGAACCGGCGGTGCGCGCGGTGACGGTGGTGACGCAGTTGGGTTCGGTGCTGCCACTGCTCAGCTCGTCCACCGGGCTGGTGTTCAGCGCTTACCTGCCGCACCGGGAAACCGATGAATTGCGCGAGCAGGAGATCGCTGTCGAGAAGCATCCCCTCAAGGACGAAAAAGCCTATGCAGCGCTGTGTGAACAGATCCGCGAACGCGGTCTGCATCACGTGCATGGTTTGTTGATGCCGGGTGTGGATGCGCTTTCTGCGCCAGTGTTCAACGCGGTCGGCCAGATCGCTGCGGTGCTGACCATCGTCGGCCCGACCTCGCTGTTCCACGCCGATGAAAACGGCCCGGCGGCGCAGCGGTTGTTGGCTGCGACGCGGGCCGTGAGCTGGCGCATGGGTTACGAAAGATAAATCAGACTATGAGCCCTCGAAACGGCTCAGCGAACCGTGGTCTTGCTGAATGCAGACTCAGCCTCTTGCATCAGTGACTTGAAGAACCCGATCAGTTCATCGGCGGGGTCTTCATGGCCGGTGTAATACGTAACCAGCTCCGCGACCGTGCGGGCGTCTTCAAACAGACTGAGAAACGAGCGTTGCGCACGGGTAAGTTCTTTAGCCGGCGCCCCCGCCGCTGCAGCCTGACCCAATGTCAGCAGTCCGCTCAATACATCCTGCACATGCCCCAGCGCGGCGGAATAATCACCGCGTCGGTGCGACTGCGACGCGTCGTAGATGCTTTTCATCACCTGCACAGCCACCACCACAGTGCCTACGGGTGGCACCAGCAGGCTGACAATGTTTGCGGCCTTCAACAGATTTTCATAAACCACACTGGCGATTATTTCGTTGAGACTGGTGGTCCGTTCGTCGATGTCACTCAATACACGGCGCACTCGCTCGTCATGGAAAGTGAACAGATCGGGCAGTAACGAACGCTGCTGTGTGCGAATGACCGGTCGGGTATCAACCGTTGCGACCAGATTATCGAAGTAGTCATTGGTCACTTTCTGGTCAACCAGCAGTATCCGCTCGCTGTAATAGCTCCTGAATGGGCCTTTTCGAAAACGAATCGAAGGAATGAACTCAGCGATCGGTCGGAAGTTGACTTGATCCGGTGCGTCAGGCGTATAGAGCAAGTCGAAGAAACCTGACGACAACTTCAGTCGAAAAATATAAACGCCGCCAACCGCGCGGTCCCCAGGAGTCGTCAGACCCAGCGCGCCAATATTGAATTTGTACAGCCCGATATCACCTTCGGCGGTGCTGGTCCCTACCGACTGATAACCGCCACTCTCTTTCAGGTTATCGATGACCCCTTGGACAGCAGAGAAAGACTCTGTCGATAATCTGCCGTTGGTGAAATCGGCAAACGCATTGCGATACATCTCACAGCGGATTTTCCGGGCGTGTACCGCGCGCTTGAAAGCGTGATCAGGATGAGCCTTGTTCAGATATTGCTCTTCCAGCATCGCGCTGTATCGGTCACCAGGGCGGAAGGTTTTCGATAGCGAAGACAAATCCCGGATATCCAGTTTTTCAACGAGGGGATGTCCATTCACCAAGTAATATTTGGGGCTGTACTTGGTTTCATAGGCCGGATGATCCGCTTCGAAAGCGAGTCCCTCAAGCAAGACGTCGGTAACGCTCTTACGAAACTCTTCGGTCTGAATAATGATCTGGTCGGGATTGACCGAAATGTTGCTGCCGCGCGAACGCAATAGGTCTTCTATCTGGGCTTTCACCGCGTCATAGGTGAACTGCTCGAATGTCGGAAAACCATTGTCTCGTGCATCAACCGTGGACAGCGCCTTGAGTTCGGTTGTCAGACGCGAATAGCGCTTGCGCCCCTCAATGCCAAGCGCCCGATAAGCTGCCGGTGCAATGGCCTTGTGCAGCGCAACTTCGGCTCGGTAGGCGACATTTACGTAGTCCGCCAAAGGTGCCTTGGCGTTCAGATAAAGATCGACCGGCCGGCTATCAAGCGTGTAGCGGTAGCTCAGTTGAGTACCAGCGCTGCCAAGCAACTCACCCGCCTCGTGCAGGTAGTCGGGATGAATCATCAATGCGGCGTATTCACGATCCGCCGACAATGCCGACTCCAGCCAGCGGTTCGCCGCGTAGATATCGGAAAATTTCTGCAGTTCGAATTGCCCGTCAGCTGTTTTGACCAACATCAGCGACGGTGCGTATTCTTTGGCCGAAATCATCAGAACATCTTTCAATGCTGGGACTTGCAGCCTGATTTTCAAGCCCTGAATAGTCACCGCAGGGTCGTTGGCCATGGCTCGCGCGATGATGTTCGCATCGGTGGAATCCAGCTTCCCGGACTGGCGAGCTACAAAAACTGCAAACTCCATCTGGCTGAAGAGATAGTTGCGATAGGCCTCCTGCCAAGCAACCGACGGCGAGTATGCAAGACTGCCGGTAAACTCCAGGCGCAGGTTACGATTTTCCAGCCACTGTTCAAGCGCTACTGCCGTCAGCCGACTTCCGTCGGGAGCGCCGATGATGGTCAGAGTCGCTTTGTAACCATTGTCGTGCAGACCGAAAACAAGAAACTCTGTCAGCGTCCGGGTTTCTTCCTGCTCGATGGTCCGTCCGGCAATCTGCAAAGTGTACGAGCTATGGACACTGATCGCTTCTGGATCCAGACGTTCGTCAAAGGCCCTCTGCGCCCATGCGGAGAACGTGCGCAGCACATAGTCCTTGAAAGAAAAACACGTATCGAACGCGCTCGAATATGCAGCCTCATACTGGTCTTTGGATTCTTCAAGCTCGCTATAACGTTGTTGAACATCGCTACCAGCGGCATGCAGCCAAAGCGGCCAGTCGGTGCGCTTCAGTGCCGCCCAGAGCAGATAGAAACGGGTGTCGATGCCGTAACGCAGCACATGCAGGCGTTGATTCTCCTGAAGCATGGAGGTCAGCGGTTTTTCCAGTTGTACCCGGCCACTGATCAAGGTTGCCACGCTTTCAAGCTGACCTTTGAGGTGAGCCTCTGCACAAAACGCATGAGGACTTTGCGTGGCTTTCGGATAACTGATCTGCTCGCTACGCAGGGAAAGTCTCTGCTGAAGTTTGCTGTGCAAATCGGTATTTCTTTCAAAGAACTCGAAGCCGTTTTCCGGCGTGTGCAGCAGATAGGAAGTCGACTCGTTGACCAGTTGCATCTCTGCGACCGCACGCTCGGCGTTGTCCAGAACGAAACAGGGCTGGCGCACCAGAAGATAATCCTGTGCCGGTTGCAGGTTGACTTCAAACGCTGCGCGACCGGCATCTGCTTCCAGCAGATGAGCGAATCGCTCGCCCAATCGGGCATCGAAATTGTTGGCCATGACCGACAGCGACAGCTCTGCACCGGTGACCACGGCATAGGCCTTGATGAAAGCCTGTTTGTTCGACAGCGGTGCATTGTCGGCATGGACGGGTTTCGCTGGCGCAGCCCAGAACTTTGCGATCTCGGCTCGCAATGTTTTTTCCAGTCCGGCAGTTACAGCAGCGATCAGATCTTCAACAACAATGGTATTGAGCACCTTGACTTTGAATTGCTCACTGAACGTATCCGGCAGAACAAAAACCCCATCGCCACCCATAATATAGGCAGGACTTATATGGTTATTCAGACAATGAACCGTTACCTCCCAAAGAGTGCCTGATGGCCGATTTTCATCGGCAGGGAAAGCAGGATCCGTATTGATATAGACCTTGTCGATATCAACTGTTTTGCCCAGACGCTTCAATTCACCCTCAAGCATGCTGCGCAGAGTATCCAGCACGCTCGGCATGGCGTCGATGATCTTGAACAGATCTGTTTTAGCCTGTGTTGCCTTTTCCCACTCTTCCGGCCAGGTAACCTGCTCACCGAAAGAACCACGCATCAAACTTTTATATAACTTGGCCACAAACTTTCCTTACTTGATTATCCAGAGCTGCAAGTGCAGCCACCGCCGATAATTGCAAGGTAGTTTCTTTTTCAGCCGACATGAAGCTCGAACAAATTACAAAACATGCCACCCAACAACGAACACCATGTTGTGCTACTGAAATTTACAAAACTAAACCAGTATCCCCATCAACTTGGCTTTCGCCACAGCCTGAGTTCTGCGTTCTACACCCAACTTACCGTTAATCCTCCTCGCATGGGTTTTTACTGTATGTAATGAAATAAACAGTTGCTCGGCAACTTGCTGATTAGAAGCCCCTTGAGCAATCAACATCAGCACTTCGCGTTCGCGTCGACTGAGGCCAGGCGCCTGTTCATCGTTATCCCGTGGCCAGGCAGAGACCTCCTTGCCAGACCCAGTGCCGAGGCTACCTCGGCGTAATTCCCACTCGCGCACGGCTTGCTGCAATCGGCAACGCTGCGCCAGCGTTGCGGCTCGCTGAAACGCTTGCTGCGCCGCCACCGTGTCACCGTGCGCTTCGGCCAACTGGGCGAAGGCCAGCAACAATTCCGTTTCCGCCGCCAACATGCCTTTGGCCTGAGCGCGCTTCAACAATCGCTCAATGGTTGGCAGAGCGCTTTCGTCCGGGACCGATTGCGCATTCGCGCAGGCCAGCAGGTATTCGATGCGAATAATCAGTTCGAACGTCGCGGGTGGCGCCTGCAACGCCGAAGGTCCCCGGTAATGCCGTAACAGTCGGCTCAACGCTTCTTGCGCAAGATGCGGTCGGCCCTGCTGCAACCAGAACTGGCTGCTCACCTGCAACACAACACCGCGATAGACCGTATCGGGAATCTGCCGCTGCTGCATGACCCTTTCGGCCTCGCGCAGGCGTTCGAAAGCGCAGGCATAATCGCCGCGATTGCCGGCCAGTTGCGCCTGCCCCAGATAACCATACAAGACCCGCTTGTCGTGGCTGCGCAAGCAATCTTCAAGGCCTTCGCTGAACAACTGCGCAGCCTGCTCTTCAAGGCCCATGCACAGCGCCAGTCGTCCGCGCCGCAGGGCAATCCGGCCGAGCAGTGGCAAGGGCAGCGTGGCGCGCTGGCGCAGCAAGTGCTCGATCTCCACCAGCAGGCTTTCGGCACGCAAAGGCGCGCCCCGCTGCTCGAGCCATTGCGCATGGTCAAGCTCAAGCAAGCCTTCGAACAGCAAGGAGCCATGAGCCCGCGCCAGGCAGAGCGCCTCGCGGTTGAGGGCATGTGCCTGATCCAGCTCGCCGCACAGTAACGCCTGCTGGGTCAGTCCCGACAGGCACATCAGACGCGCCTGCCAGGCATCGTCAGCCAGTGCAGACAAAGCCTCGTGAAAGCAGGCGCGTGCCGGCTCCATTTGCCCTTGCAGGTGAAACAGCCATCCCTGTTGCGCCTGCCAGCGGGCCAGCAGTTGCTGCTCCAGTTGCGCTGTCGGCTGCGGCATGAAGCGGCCGAGATGAGCCAGGCATTGCCCGGCCTGTTCGAACCGGCCGGCAAACAATAAGGCGCCCGTGACCAGCACGATCAGCTGTGGTGTCATCAGGGTCAGCTGCTGGCTTTGCTGCTCGTGCAAACGCAACAGCAGGACGACGGTCTGGTCTTCGAACAAGTCTTCGAAGCCGAAATGCTGCAACAGGCTGACGGCAGTTTCGTATTCCTCGGCCAACAACGCTTGCTCGAACGCCGCTCGCCAATCCTGCGTCGCGCTGAACCACTGACAGGCGCGCCGGTGCCAGGAACGCGCACACGGCCAGTGCGACGCCTGGATGATTCGCGACAGCGGGCGGAACACCTGGAGCCAGTCAGCGGATTGCTGCCATGGCTCGATAAAGCAGCCCAACACCTGCAGATCGTGCAGCAGCCGCGCGCCTTCGCCGGGGCCGAACAAATGCTCGCATAGCGGCGCATTGAACCGTGGCAGGTGAGCCAGCACACGCCATGCCTCGTCCTGCTCCGGCGTCAGGTTGCTGAACAGTTCATGCTGCAGATAATCGAGCAGAGTGTCGACACGCTGCTGCGGTTGCAGGTTTTGCGACCAGTCGCATTTCTGCAGGAGCGCCATGCGCGCCCCCGCGCACCAACCGCCAGTACGCTGGATGATACGGGTGGCGACGCGGTCCGCCTGGTCAGGCGGCAAATGGTGCAACACCGATACAACTTCATCGTGAGTCAGCGCCAGGCTGGCGCTCTCGAATTCGTAGAGTTCGTCATCGAGCAACAGGCGCGGCCAGTTGCACTGCGGCCGGCGGCGAGTGCTGATCCACCAGGTGAGCGCCGGGCTGCTGACCGCCAGCAAGCGATCCAGCAGAGCATCCACAGCCGGATCCGGCAGCCGACTGTAATCGTCGATAAACAGCGACGTCGGCCTCGACCAATGGGCCAGTTCCGCCATCAGCTGCGTATCATCAAGGCCTTCGACCAGCCCGAGCGCCCGCGTCAGACGCAGGCAAAATTCTTCGCTGCTGAGCGTCGCTCCCGCCAGCGGCAGCCAGATTGCCTCGCACTCCGCGCGCACCTGAAGAAGACATTCGGTGAGCAGTGCGGTTTTGCCACTGCCTGCGGGCGCGCACAACAGCCTGACCCGTGCGTTCGATGTCAGCAAAGGTGCGCTCAAACGGCTGCGAGGTTGATGATGCGAAGAAAGCCTGGGCAAAAATCCGGGTCGATCCAAGCACGGGGTCATGGCGGTCATCGGGTGAGCCTTCTTATCGTTGTGCGCTCACCCTAGCCCTCTCCCGCGCCCTTGTTGACGAGTATTCAGCACGCTGATTGATGGCCATAAAAAAGGCGACCGTGCGGTCGCCTTTTGTCCAGCGGTGCAGCAGACCCGTTACCGCACGCCCTCGGCGCGCAGGGCCGACGGAGTGTAATCGGCAGCCTTGGCTTCGAAGCCGAATTCGAAGCTGTGCTTCTCTTCGTTCTTCATGCCCAACGCAATGTAGCGGCCGGCAATGATGTCGTAGAGCGCTTCCAGCGTGTAAGCCTGGGCCTGATGATCGTAGTAGTACTGGGCGTGACCTTCGGCGACGCGCCACAGTTGCCCGCGACCGTCGTAGTGATCGGCCAGTGCCACTTGCCAGCTGTCCTCGTCGATGTACATGTGGCGCTTGGCGTAGATGTGCCGCTCGTTCGGTTTCACCGTGCCGATCACTTCCCAGACGCGGTGCAGTTCGTAACGGGTCAGGTCCTGATTGATGTGCCCGGCCTTGACGATGTCGTCGTACTTGAGCTTCGGCGAGTCGAGCTTGTAGCTGTTGTAGGGAATGTACATTTCCTTCTTGCCGACCAGTTTCCAGTCGTAGCGATCCGGCGCGCCGGAGAACATGTCGAAGTTGTCGGAAGTCCTCAGGCCATCGGCCGCTGTACCCGGGCCGTCATAGGCCACTTGCGGTGCGCGCCGGACCCGGCGTTGACCGGCGTTATAGATCCACGCCAGACGCGGTTCCTTCACCTGATCGAGGGTTTCGTGCACCAGCAGCACATTACCGGCCAGCCGCGCCGGGGCGGTCACCGATTGCTTGAAGAAGGTCAGCACGTTGGCGGCTTTATCCGGGTCGATGTCTTTCATCAATTGCGGCACGGCGATCTCTTCTTCGAAGCGGATCGGCGTGTAACTGCCGTTGGTCTGCGGCGTGACTTGGGTGATGATCCGCCGCAGATTGCCACCGTGGTAGCGGGTGATGTGGTTCCACAGCACCTCGACGCCGTTCTTCGGAATCGGGAAAGCGTAGTAGCGATTGCCAGTGAAATTGGCCAGGCCGTTGCCATCGTTGATCGCGTTGACGTTCAGCGCGCTGCGCTTGGCCGACTCGTAGATTTCCGCTGGCGCACCCACGGTGCGGTGGGTCGGGTAGACCGGGATCTTGTAGGTTTCCGGGTAGCGTTTGAACATCGCCACCTGGCCATCGGAGAGCTTGCTTTTGTACTGCTCGACGTTCGCGGCGGTGATGGTGAACAACGGTTTTTCGTTGGCAAACGGGTCGGCGAGAAAGCCCTTGCTGTCCACCGCACCGGCGTTTTTCGGGATGCCGCCGGTCCAGGCCGGAATCGAACCGTCCGCATTGCCGGCCTTCTCGGCGCCGAGCGGGGTCAGGCTGGTGCCGAGTTTGTTCGCTTCGTCCGGCGACACCGCCGCCATCACGTTGGCGGCCAGCAGACTCAAGGCCAGCACGCCACATTGCAGAATCGTTTTGCGCATTGCAGTCATCCTTCTCGGGCAGATCAGAAGTTCACGCCGAAGCTCAGGGCCACGAAGTCACGGTCTTCGAGGACGTTGTAGTCGCCACCGAAAAAGTCGGTGTAACTCAGGCTTGCGGTGTAGGTGTTGCGGTAGTCGGCATCGACGCCGAAGCTGATGGCTTTCGCACCTTCGTTGAACAGACCGTTGGGGCCGTAACCGGCGACGTCATGGGACCACGACAGGTTGGGCTTGAGGTTGATCCCGCCGATGACGTTGGCGTAATCGAGAATCGCCCGGGCGCGATAGCCCCACGAAGTCGAGGTGACGAAGCCGTCGGTATCGCCGCCGAATCCGTACTGACCGTAGACCGAATCACGGCCGTAACGCAGCTCACTGCGGGACTCCAGACCACCGACATGCACCACCGCCGCTTCGCCGACCACAGTCAAACGTTCGGCGCCGAGCACCTGATCGAAGAAGTGTGTGAGGGTGCTCTGGATCTGCGTGACTTCCTTGCGCCGGTAGCCTTTGTTGTCCGCACCCGGCGAAGTAGCGAGTGGCGATGCGGTGCCGCCGGCAATCGGGTTGACCAGCGCCAGGGTCAGGTCGTTGGTGTTGACCTGCACCGGCGCGTTCGGCCGGTAGCTGACCTCGCCGGTCCACGCGGTGCCGGTGGGCAGCGTGGTGGAGAAACTCGCGCCGTACAGACGAATGTCTTCCGGATATTCGAGGTAATACTGACCGCGCCCGAGCATCACGCTTTGCGCCAGCCCTGCACCACTGCCGGGCGCGAGGCCGTTGGCAATGCCGACCATGCCTGGCAACGCCGCCAGTGTCGACAGCCCCGCCGTGGTGGTGCCGACCGTCGGCGTACGGCTGTGGTAGTTCATGAAGTAGAGGCCGTACTCGGTGTCGTCGCCGAGCCAGCGCAGCGCCGTACCCCACTGCCCGGAATCGCGCGCATCGCGATCACCGCCACGGGGGATCACCACGCCCTCCCGGGTGACCTGGATGCCTTGGCCGAACGCAGTGGTCAGCGGCACCAGTGGCGCCACCGCTGGGCTGCCGACGGTGTAGCCGTTGTTGCAACCGTCCGCCGCCACGTCAACGCCGAAGAACGTGCCGCAGTTGTCGAGAACGGTCTGGTCCCACTCCAGTTGGTAGAAGCCTTCGACCGAGAGTTTGTCGGTCAGGCTCTGCGAGCCAAACAGCATGTTCACCGGAATCAGGCCTTCCTTGATCTCGGCACCGGGACGGCGGAATGCCGAGACGTCGACCGGGTTGATGCTGTTGATCGAGTTGCCGATGAAGGTACTTTCACCCCAGCTCACCACCTGCTTGCCGGCCCGCACGGTGCCGGGCAAATCGGCGATGGCGTAGTTGTGATAGACGAAGGCATCGAGGATCTGCGCGCCGGAAGACTTGGCGCCTTCCTTGCGGCCGCTGTCGCTGATCTGTTTGAACTCGCGGTCTTCGTCCTTGAGTTCGAAGTCGTACCAGTATTTGCCCCGCACGAACACGCCGGTATCACCGTACTTCAGTTCGAGGTCATGGATGCCCTTGAAGATCTTCGAGAAGGTTTCGCCCTTCTTGAAATTCAGGCGCCCGTCATCACCGGTGGACGATTGTCCGCTGCCGCCATTGACCGTGCCGACCAGCGAACTGTCGGCATCGCGCAGGCCCCAGCTCGCGCCGACCGAAAGTGACGAGTCGAAGGTGCCTTCGATTTCGCCGATGTTGAAGGCGACCGCGTGCGCCTGGGCGCAGCAACCCAGAGCCACCGCAGCGGCCAGCGCCTGCGGTGTGAAGATGGCGCGCATTGTTGTTTTTGTCATGCGTCTTCCCCGGTGAGTGACAGAAGGCCCCACCCTACTGCCGGGTGAAGCGGTCGATAAGCGCACCAAGGAGGTATTTGCGTTGTCGCTCGAAAGGATGAATGGCCATGTACGGCGGGGCCTGGGGCGGTTCATGGACTGGCTGGATAGCGCGTCATCAGCGCCATCCATGCGCACGCCACTGTTGCGCGCCCCGTAACAGTGCATGTCTGGAATCGGTATTTTTCCTACAGGCTTGAGACCTTATTCTGAGCGCGCTTCCCCGGCACACGCCGCAAAGCGCCAAGCTCGCCACGCTGAATCGCGAGCGACTGGCTACAGATTCTGGATAAATCGATGTTTTCGGTTTACCGCCCCGGTGTTCACTGACGTTGATTTGTAGCTCCTTGATCCAACGTCTTACCTTGGCCGCTGCGTTTGCAGCGGCCTTTTTTATGGGCGTTTAAAAAGGCTGGTTAGCGGTTCGGGAGCGCTTCCGATCAGCGCGTCAGACATTTCTTCGAAGCTCGGACGAATTCCCTCTGCATCGATGAAAACCCGCGAAAACCCTTTCGACATAACGCCCTGTTACCGACGGGCTTCTCGGATTTGATTACCGCCACTCTGATGTAACTTGAAACACCTCAACCATTCGCTGGTGACACGGATGTCATCGCCACCCGTGCGCACTTTCGAGCGAGTGAAAACGCACATTCACAAGGATATGAATATGCCAAAGCCTCCACCGTTAGAACTGGATCCGCGCCAGCGTGACATTGCCGAAGCGGTGCGCCGGGAGCAGGAAGAAATCCGCGTACGCGAACAGGCGCGTCTGGCCGCGTTGGCGGAGAAACAGCGTCGGGATGCCGAACAGGCTCGACTGGCGGCTGAGACCGCGCGCCTGAATGCTGAGGCTGAAGCTCGGGAGAAAGAGCGGCTGGCTGCGTTGAAAATCGCCCAGGCCGAGGCACGAGCCAAAGCTGAAGCAGCGGCGCTGGCCAATGCGGCAGAACAGGCTCGGTTACAGGAGGAACGCAAGCATGTCTTTCCGGCTTATGGAGCAGTGGCCCGCAACGGCCCGGCCGTTTCTTTCGCTTCGACAGCCGTCCCGCTCAGCCCGGCCACCTCGGCGGGAATACTCAATGCGTTACGTACGGCAAAAGCGACCCTGACAGCGACGGGCACGGCGCTGCTCGGCAGTCCGGTACTGATGGGATTCGCAGCGCTGTTGATGCCGTCACCTCTGGGCAACGGCGAACGCTTCGCCATGAGCGTTCCACTGGCCGAGTTGTCGTCCGAGCCGGCCGAGTCGCTGCGTGAAATCGCAGACCGGCAGGGCACTTTGGAGATGCAGGTCGGGCTAGGGGTCAGGCGACTCGGGGCTGGCACGCAAGTGTTCGTCGCTATGAGCGATGACTTCCATATTCGCTCAAGTGTGCTGGTTCTCAATGCCGCATACGATCTGGTCAACGACTTATACAAGATCGCGCTATCGGACTCGCCCACCGACTTGCTGACCTGGACACCCGCTAACACACCGGGTGACCAATCGACCGCCTTGCCAATAGCGGATACCGGTTCGCCCGCCTATTCCGGCGCTTCCGTTGTTCCGATTGAAGGGCGGCTGGATCTGAACCCGATCCTGGTCGAACGCTGGGATCGATTCATCATCGTTTTTCCAGCCGATTCGGGGATAGAGCCGCTTTATGTGGTGTTCAGCAGTCCTTATGAGGGAGCAACCGAAAAGGGAAAGCACAGCGGGCGTGGTTTCAACCCAGACGAGACTGGAGATGAAATGACATAGTCACTGTGTTCGCGTTACTTCAGGCCACGCCACATCTGGACATGATGATCAGACGCCACAATCGAGACCTGATCAACGAGTATGGGACCCTGGAAGCGTCGTACTCTCGGCTCTTCGCTGCCGGGATTTTGCTGGAGGGGGAAAAGGGCCTCGCTATCAAAGGACCTAACTGGAAGCCGCCCAAGTTCATGACAGAAAAAAGATACATTTGAAAACTGGAGCCACCCGCCGCGAGGGTTGGTGGCTCCGTTAACTTCAAATCGAATACTTCTGCAAATTCGCCATCATTTCCTTCAATGCTTCAATATTGTCCTTCGGATGCGCCGCCCCTTCGAAATCACAAATCTGCTGCCAGTGCGCCGCGACGTCTTCTGGCGAGAACCCTTCGCGCGGATCGAAGCCGGCACCGAGGCTGCGTTCCCAGCGCACCTTGCCCATCCAGCCGCCGCCGACTTCGAACAGGCCGGACGTTTCCTGGCATTGCTCGCTGGCCAGATACACCACCAGCGGGCTGACCAGTTCCGGCTTCAGTTGCTCGAATACTTGCGGCGGGATCAGGCCCTCGGTCATGCGCGTGCCGCCGGTCGGGGCGATGGCGTTGACCAGAATGTTGTTCTTGCGCCCTTCGATCGCCAGCGTTCGGGTCAACCCGTAAAGCCCGAGTTTGGCCATGCCGTAGTTGGACTGACCGAAATTGCCATAGATGCCTGAAGTCGACGCAGTGAAAATCACGCGACCGTAGTTTTGCTCGCGCAGATGCGGCCAGGCGGCACGGGTAACCTTGTAGGCGCCTTCGACGTGGACGCGATAGACCAGATCCCAGTCGGCGTCGTCCATCTTGTGAAACGACTTGTCGCGCAGGATCCCGGCGTTGTTGACTACGACGTCGACGCGGCCGAAGGCATCAAGGGCGTTCTGTACCAGTTTGTCGCCGTCAGTCACCGAGTCGTGGTTGGCTTCGGCAATACCGCCGGCCTCGCGGATTTGCGCCACTACGCGGTCGGCAGCCGAAGCGTTGGCGCCCTCGCCCTGCGTCGAGCCACCGAGATCGTTGACCAGCACTTTGGCGCCCTGTCTGGCGAACAGCAGCGCATGCGCACGACCGAGGCCGCCACCGGCGCCGGTCACTATCACGACTTTATCTTCGAAACGCACAGGTTCATTCATCGCGGCAACTCCAGCAGGCCAAGGGATATTGCCCCGAGTGTCAGGCACGGCGCTTTGGGTCACAACGAACACGGCTGCGGCTGAATGGTGCGCGATAAGGCTGAGGGATGATCGAGTGTCAGGACGCCGAGAGCCCGTGCTCTCGGCGAGAATCAGGAGTACGCCACTTTGCGCGGAGGCAATACCAGACGATCGCGGAACGCCAGATAGTGCTTGAGTACCAGCACCGGCGCCTCGGTTTGCGGATAGTGGCCAATGCCGGGTAAGAGCACGGTGTCTGCATCAGGGATCAGTTCGCGATATCGCTCGACCATGTGCACGCCGGAGATCGGGTCAAATGCGCCATCGATCACCCGCAAGGGAATGTCACCCTGCTGCATGGCCGTCACCCAGCGCTCACGTTGCACCCGGCGCTCGGGAATGTAAGTGATCAATTTATGCAGGATGCGCGGGCCGTGGTTGCTGTCGACCAGACTCCAGTAATCATCCAGCTCGCTTTCACTTGGCTGGGTCTGCGGGCCGAAGATCTGCCGGAAACCTTTGACCAACGCCTCACGACTGAATGCGCGACCAAGCAGCCAGCCAATCGGGCTGAGCAGCAGTTTCTGCATCAGCAGCGGACGATGGGTTTCCGGAAACAGCCCGCCGTTGAGGAACACGCAACTGGCGACTTCGATGCGCTTTTCGTAGTGCCGCGCGAGCAGTTCCTGAGCGACGCTGTCGCCATAGTCGTGGGCAAGAATATGCACCGCTTGTTCAACCTGCAGATGGGCGAGCAGTGCCTGTTGCAGATCGGCCTGTTCCAGCAGGCTATAGGTGTGATTGCGCGGTTTTGCCGAATCGCCGAAACCGAGCATATCGCAGGCGATCACCTGATAACGCTGGGCCAGTGGCTGCCACAGGTAATGCCAATCCCAACTGGCGGTGGGGAAACCGTGAATCAACAGCAACGGTTCACCCTGCCCGACTGTCCAGTAGCGGATCGACTGGCCACGAAAGACAAAAGTCCGGCTGCGCTTGCGCCAGACACACAAAGG
The DNA here is from genome assembly GCF_054681355.1 of Pseudomonas sp. H1_G08. NCBI lineage: Bacteria > Pseudomonadati > Pseudomonadota > Gammaproteobacteria > Pseudomonadales > Pseudomonadaceae > Pseudomonas > Pseudomonas sp. H1_G08. Next base: position 5,815,579 of record NZ_CP162822.1, on the reverse strand, counting down.
AATCTCGGCAAGTGGCATTAGAATTTATACCCCGGATCCTGCAGGTCGAGTTTGCGCAGCAGCGCCGGCCACGCCAGCGCGCCGCCCATGCCCTGCGCGCTCTTGGTGACGCCGGCAATCATCGCTTTGGCGCCGGCGAGAATCTGCGGTTCGATGGCGATCAGTTCGGTCCCTCCAGTCTGCGCCATGACCTGAATGTCGCAGGCCCGCTGGAAAGTGAACATCATCAGAAAAGTGTCGGCGATAGTCCCGCCGCAGGTGAGCAGACCGTGGTTGTGCAGCATGAGGAAACTGTTGTCGCCAAGATCGGCTTGCAGGCGCGCCTTTTCTTCATGATTCAGGGCCACGCCCTCGTAGGCGTGATAGGCCAGGCTCGACAACACGAACAACGACTGTTGACTGATCGGCAACACCCCCTGCCTTTGCGCCGACACTGCAACGCCTGACGCAGTGTGCGTATGCAGCACGCAAACCACATCGTGGCGCACTTCGTGGACGGCGCTGTGAATGGTGTAGCCGGCGGGGTTGATTTCGTAGGGGCTGTCCATGAGTTTGTTGCCGGCCTGATCGACTTTCACCAGGCTTGAGGCGGTAATCTCGTGGAACATCAGGCCAAACGGATTGATCAGGAAATCTTCAGTGCCGGGCACCTTGGCCGAGATATGCGTGAAGATCAGATCGTCCCAGCCGTGCAGCGCGACCAGACGGTAACAGGCGGCAAGATCAACGCGGGTCTGCCACTCGGCAGCGCTGACCTGATCTTTGACGTTCGGCGACGATTGGACGGGGGCTACGCTCACTGTATGCACCTCTGCGTTCTTCTTGTTCTGCTCGTGTCAGCAGTCTAGTCAGGCGCAGGGCATCGCGTAGTTGCATTGGCAGCCAGCTTGATGACTGAACGAGTCAGCCGGGCAAACAGCCTGGATCCGTTGCAATGCAACAACGCTTATAAGGTGCAGCGATTATTGCCCGCAATCAGCCCTTGAGCGCTTCGATCAACTGCGCCAGCCACGGCTCGGCATCGGTTTCCGGCGTGACGCTTTCGCTGGCGTCGATGCGCAACATTTCCTGAACCTCGTTTACGCCCAGTTCGGCAAACAGTTCGCGCATCTGCTCGCCACCGCCGCAGAAGGTGTCGCCATAGCTGGCATCACCGAGGGCAATCACCGCGCCGGGCAGGCCCCGCAACGAAGCAGGCAACTGATCGCGCAGCATCGAATACAACGGTTGCAGGTTGTCCGGCAGCTCGCCCATGCCAGTGGTCGAAGTGACGGCCAAAAGAGCCTCAGGAGCGAACGCCTGAATATCGGCCAGCGCGGCCCGCGAGTTGTAGAAGGTTTCAAAGCCGGCGGCTTTCAGCAGGTCCTGAGCGTGGCGGGCGACTTCTTCGGCGGTGCCGTAGACTGAACCTGAGAGGATGGCGACTTTCATCAATCTGATCCTGGAACTGAAAAAAAAGAGCCGCGATAGTAACAGCCCATGCTGCGAAGTTGCGATTGGCTCTCAATGGAAGCTGATGGCCTATAGACAGTCCGCGGCTTTCTTCTAGAATGCCTGCCACTGACATAACGGAAGGGATTCTCGGATGATCAACGCCCGTCTGCTGCAAATGGTGATCAATGCTTCAAACGAAGGAATCGTCGTCGCCGAAAAGGAAGGTGATCGAGATAACATTCTTATCTACGTCAACCCCGCCTTTGAGCGCATGACCGGTTATAGCAGCGAAGAGATCCTTTATCAGGACTGTCGTTTCCTCCAGGCTGGGGACCGTGATCAACTCAGTCTGCAACCGATTCGCGACACATTGCGCGAAGGCGGCTCGTGTCGTGAGGTTCTGCGCAACTACCGCAAGGATGGCACGCCGTTCTGGAACGAATTGTCATTGTCGACGGTAAAGAATGCCGAGGACGGGCAGACTTATTTCATCGGCGTGCAGAAGGATGTAACGCTTCAGGTCAAGGCGCAGCAGCGCGTTGCACAGCTGGAAGCACAAGTGGCGGCGCTGCAAAGCGAGCTGGCGGCACTCAAAGCGACGAACGGCGCAAACAAAACCGCGAACTGACGGTCATTAACTACAATCACCAATGACTTTGTAACTATTCACTTCGAGTTAGCCATGCAGCGCGACGCCCTCCTCACCCAGGACGAGCTGGATTTCATCCAGACAATGCAGCACAACCCGCAACTGAACGTGCGGGATGCAACGTCGAGTCTGCTGGTTAATGGTGGTTCGCAGATCCGTGACCTGCTGACACGTCTGGCTGCTCACGAGCAGGTGACGATCCAGGCCAACTTCGAAAATCAGCAGATGACCTTCCCGCTGCATCTGGTGGAAGACGAGTTCCACGCGCTGCATCTGCGTCTCGGGGTGCCGAGCATCTATGAAGACGGCCCGATGGTGCGGCCGTGGCGCCTGGTATTGGAAGAGCCGGTGGCATTGGAAAACGCCAAAGGCCAGCCCGGCACGCTGTGGGTGCACGAGGTGTCGCACAAAGGTGTGTTGCTGGAAGTGCGCAACAAGACCAAACCACCGAAACATTTCGCCCTATGGTTCAGCCCTTCCGGTTATGAGCGCATCTCGTTGCGCGGCCATTTCGAGCGTGAAACCGAGCAAGGTTTCTTCGCTTACGAACTGAGCCAGACCGATGCCGACGAAACCGAGCGCTTGCGCCAGTTCATCCTGCAACAGCATCGCCTGACCCACCCCGCCCTGCACGCCTGAGTCTCAGGTATCCAGCTTGCCTGCCATGAATTGCTTCATGCGTTGACGCATTGTTGCGCCCTCGTTACCCAGACATGCAACGGATGAGCCGGCCAGACTGTCTTCGGCCAGTTCCGAGGCATCGCCGGCCAGCATCAATTGGCAATCGAGGCTCAGTGCCAGACGATTCAGGCGCCGGGGCAGCTCTGGGGCGGGGGCATGATTGGAAAACAACACAAGTGCGTCAGGCTTGACCTTTTCGCAGACCAGCGTCAATTCATCGAACGGCTGGCCCGTGGTCAGCACCCGCACGCCAGAGTCGTTGCCGCTGAGAAACAACGCCGCGACCAGCAACTCCAGCTCTCTGCACTGCCCCGCGAGCGCGCTGACAATCACCCGACGCGGTTGCGCACCCCGCAACATGACAATGCGCTGCAGTACACGCACCCTGAGAAATCCGTCGAGAAACAACCATTCGCTGGTTTGCCCGAAAGCGTCCTGGCGCTGCAGCAGTTGACGCCACAACGGCATCAGAATGGCTTCGAACACCACCGGCAGCGCGTACGACGAGAAAATCTGCCCGTAGACGCGATCCAGCTGCTGATCGTCGAACGCACTGACCGCCTGCTGAACCTGCTCCTGCCATTGCTTGTAATCGGCCTGCACATGGTCATCGGGGATGAAGTTTGCCAGCACCTTCAGAGGCTCTGTTTTCGCCAGGATCTTGCCGACTTTGCTCACGGCCACGCCGCGATCGATCCAGTCGACAATGCTGCGCACGCGCTCGATATCGTTCATTGAATACAAACGATGCCCGCTTTCGGTGCGCGTCGGCTGGATGAGTCCGTAACGGCGCTCCCAGGCACGCAGGGTCACCGGGTTGACGCCAGTCAGGCGCGCCACTTCGCGGATGGGAAAAAGCTCTTCGCGCTCGATCGTGCCGAGTGCTGTTGAAGCCGGGCGAGTGTCCGTGTTTACAGGCATCTGGCGGTCAACTTCCATGTCGGTTCATTGGATCCCATTTTAAACATGATGGACTGGAAACCTTCAAGTAGTGATCTACGACGAATGTGGCTGGTTTAATCGACAAAATCAGGAATAATCCTTGCTTGTTGTAAAGCGCAAGCCTCTACCCCGGCCTGCGTCAGGCGAAGTTCTTACCCGGAACGACGCACTCGAAATACGGAGATACAAAATGTCTACTTCCCCCGTCACGCTAATGGTAGCGCGTCGCGTCGCCGATGGCCGTTATCACGATCTTATCGCCTGGTTGCGCGAAGGCGAGCAACTGGCCACCGACTTCCCCGGCTACCTCGGCTCCGGCGTCCTCGCGCCACCGCCCGGTGACAACGAATTCCAGATTATCTTCCGCTTTGTCGATGAGCAGACCCTGCACGCGTGGGAATACTCGGCGTCGCGTACCGCCTGGCTGAATCGTGGCAGCGATCTTTTCGAACATCCCAAAGAGCACCGGGTCAGCGGCATTGAAGGCTGGTTTGGTGCTGCCGGCCAACGCCCGCCGCGCTGGAAACAGGCCGTGGCGATCTGGCTGGCGTTTTTTCCGGTGTCGCTGATATTCAACTTTGCCCTCGGCCCGCTGCTCGCTGAGCTGAGCCTGTTGCCGCGCATCTTGATCGGCACGGCGTGCCTGACGCCGCTGATGGTGTATTTCTTCATCCCGTTGTCGACGCGTCTGCTGGCGAACTGGTTGAACAGCACGCCGACGAGGCCATTGGCTGGCGCACCGTCGGCGCAGAATCGCTGATCCGCAGCGGGCGGCGAGCCTGTTATAGTTTTCGCTTCAACCGCGATGCGAGCCGCCCATGCCAGATTCCGCAGCCCCGATCCTCATCACCGGCGCCGGCCAGCGTGTCGGTTTGCACTGCGCGCAGCGCTTGATCGAGGATGGCCACCCGCTGATTTTCACTTACCGCACCGAGCGACCGGGCGTACAGGCCCTTCGCGATCTCGGCGCGACAGCGCTGTTCGCGGATTTTTCCAGTGAGGCAGGAATACTGGCCTTCATTGATTCACTGAAAGCGCACACCGACAGTTTGCGCGCGATTGTGCACAACGCCTCCGAATGGCTGGCGGAAACCCAGGGCAGCGAAGCACAAGCCTTCAATCGCATGTTCAACATTCACATGCTCGCGCCTTACCTGATCAACCTGCACTGCGCCGGGTTGCTGCAACGCTCGACACCTGCCGACATCATTCACATCAGCGACGACGTCACCCGCAAGGGCAGCAGCAAGCACATCGGTTATTGCGCCAGCAAGGCCGGGCTCGACAGTCTGACCCTGTCGTTTGCCGCGCGCTTTGCGCCCGCCATCAAGGTCAACGGCATCGCTCCGGCGCTGCTATTGTTCAACCCCGACGATGACGCCGCCTACCGCAGCAAGGCGCTGGCCAAGTCCGCGCTGGGTATCGAGCCGGGCAGCGAGGTGATCTATCAGAGCCTGCGCTATCTGCTCGACAATCCCTATGTCACCGGCACGACCCTGACCGTCAACGGCGGCCGGCACGTCAAATAGGCCGTCCCGCTTCGGCCGCGAGTCGAGTAAGATCCACCAGAACGCCTGCAATAGACTGGACGGAGCAAATCAATGCCACAACTTCAACCGGGAATGGCGCGCATCCGGGTCAAGGATCTGCGCCTGCGCACCTTTATCGGCATCAACGAGGACGAAATCCTCAACAAGCAGGATGTGCTGATCAACCTGACCATTCTGTACGCGGCTCAGGAAGCGGTGCGTGACAACGACATCGACCACGCGCTGAATTACCGCACCATCACCAAGGCAATCATCGCCCACGTCGAAGGCAACCGCTTCGCGCTGCTCGAACGCCTGACTCAGGAATTGCTCGACCTGGTGATGACCAATGCATCGGTGCTGTACGCCGAAGTCGAAGTCGACAAGCCCCACGCGCTGCGCTTCGCCGAATCGGTATCGATTACGCTCGCAGCGAGCCGCTAGCTTCAAGCCTCAAGCCGCAAGCTGTAAACTTTGCTCACAGACACCCATCTTGCAGCTTGAAGCTTGCCGCTTGAAGCTGTCTCGAAGAGACCCCCCATGACTGATCAACAACGCCTGGAACTCGAAGCCGCCGCCTTTCGCCGACTGGTCGCTCACCTCGACAGCCGCAAGGACGTGCAGAACATCGACCTGATGAACCTCGCCGGGTTCTGCCGCAACTGCTTGTCGAAATGGTACAAGGCCGAAGCCGACCAACGTCAGATCGAGGTCAGCCTCGATGACGCCCGCGAAGTGGTGTACGGCATGCCCTACGCCGAGTGGAAAGCCCAATACCAGCAAGAAGCCAGCGCCGAGCAGCAAGCAGCGTTTGCCAAAGGAAAACCCAATGACTGATCTGAATACCCTGCGCGCCAGCCTCAAGAGTGGCGAGCATGCTTTCGCCGACACCCTGGCGTTCATCGCCGCCGGTTACGACTACCAGCCTCAAGCGTTCAACAACGGCGGCGTGGAAAACGCTGCCGGCCAGAATGAAGGCTCGTGCAAGACCCTGGGTCTGGCACTGCTGGAAGGCTTGAGCGATGAAGAAGCGCTGCTGGCGTTCGGCGAGCATTACCGTTCGGTGCTGGCGACGCCCGAGGGCAGCGATCACGGCAATATCCGCGCGTTGATCAAGCACGGCCTGGCCGGGGTGAAATTCAGCGCCCAACCCCTGAACCGCCGCTGATCCCAACAGCCACACATACCCCCTGTGGGAGCGAGCCTGCTCGCGAAGACGGACTGACATTCATCGAAGATGTCGACTGATACACCGCTTCGCGAGCAGGCTCGCTCCCACACTGGATGCGTGGCGACTGCGAATCTCGGGCACAAAAAAACCGGCCAATCTGGCCGGTTTTTTTTATGCCCTGCGGTCTTAGAACGTGGCGTTCTGCAAGCCGTCCAGGTAACGCTCGGTGTCCAGTGCCGCCATGCAACCGGCGCCGGCCGAGGTGATGGCCTGACGGTAAACGTGGTCAGCCACGTCACCGGCAGCGAAGATGCCTTCGACGCTGGTGGCCGTCGCATTGCCTTCACGGCCGCCCTGCACAACCAGGTAACCGTCTTTGAGCGTCAACTGACCTTCGAACAGCGAAGTGTTCGGGGTGTGGCCGATGGCGATGAACACGCCGTCGACTTTGATCTCGTCGAAGCTGCCATCGTTGTTGCGCAGGCGCGCACCGGTCACGCCCATGTTGTCGCCGAGGACTTCGTCCAGGTTGGCGTTCAACTTGAGAATGATCTTGCCTTCAGCCACACGAGCGTTGAGCTTGTCGATCAGGATCTTCTCGGCGCGGAAGGTTTCGCGACGGTGGATCAGGGTCACTGTGCTGGCGATGTTGGCCAGGTACAGCGCTTCTTCGACAGCGGTGTTGCCACCGCCAACCACGGCGACCGGCTTGTTGCGGTAGAAGAAACCGTCGCAGGTCGCGCAGGCCGACACGCCTTTGCCCATGAACGCTTCTTCCGACGGCAGGCCCAGGTAACGCGCACTGGCGCCGGTGGCGATGATCAGTGCATCGCAGGTATAGACGGCGCTGTCGCCGGTCAGGGTGTAAGGCTTGGCTGCGAAGTCCACGGCGTTGATGTGATCGAACACGATCTCGGTTTCAAAACGCTCGGCGTGCTCACGCATGCGCTCCATCAGCACCGGACCGGTCAGGCCGTGGACATCGCCCGGCCAGTTGTCGACTTCGGTGGTGGTAGTCAGTTGACCGCCAGCCTGCATGCCGGTGATCAGCAGTGGCTTGAGGTTGGCGCGGGCCGCGTAGACCGCAGCGCTGTAGCCGGCGGGGCCGGAACCGAGAATGATCACTCGCGAATGACGGACTTCAGACATGAATCTGCTCCTGTTGGCCGGCCATGAAAAAATCTGGCGCGGACGCCGGACGGCCGGCGGAATAAAAAAGGACCGTGGACACCTTGGGGAAGGCTTGAACTCGACAGTCCTGTAAAAAGTTGGGTGCAGCGTATCGAGGGGGGCAAGATTAAGGAAATACGGTTTAACAATCCAGCTCATAGGTGGTCTCTATGCCGAGACGCTGACGAGATAGACCTCTTTGTTACAGTGAATGTCGATTGCTCTGCCGCGCTTTCGCCGCTGTGGCAAAGCCGGTAACGTCGGCGCGTTTTCCCTTGCTTCGGAGCACCTTATGCCCGCCCCTGTTCTGTCAGGCCCGCAATACCTGCGCGAAGGCCTCAAACTGGTCCTGAGCCCTGGCCTGCGCCTGTTCGTGTTGTTGCCGCTGGCTATCAACCTGGTGCTGTTCGTCGGATTGATCTATCTGGCCGGCCACCAGTTCAGCCTGTGGGTCGACACGCTGATGCCCTCGTTGCCTGAATGGCTGAGTTTCCTCAGCTATATCCTCTGGCCGCTGTTCGTGGTCCTCGTGGCCTTGATGGTGTTTTTCACCTTCACCATGCTCGCCAACATCATTGCCGCACCGTTCAACGGTTTCCTCGCGGAAAAAGTTGAAGTGGTGGTGCGCGGCACCGATGATTTCCCGGCGTTCAGCTGGGGCGAACTGATCGCGATGATCCCGCGCACCCTCTCCCGGGAAATGCGCAAGCTCGGCTACTTCCTGCCGCGCGCCATTGGCCTGTTCATCCTTTCGTTCATCCCGGTGGTAAATATCGTCGCCGCGCCGTTATGGCTGCTGTTCGGCGTGTGGATGATGGCCATCCAGTACATCGACTACCCGGCGGACAACCACAAACTCGGCTGGAACGAGATGCTGGCCTGGCTGCGGCAGAAGCGCTGGCAGAGCATGAGTTTTGGCGGGATCGTTTATCTGGTGTTGCTGATTCCCGTGGTGAACATCCTGATGATGCCAGCGGCGGTGGCCGGAGCGACATTGTTCTGGGTGCGCGAACGTGGCGCCGAAAACCTGGTGATACAGCACTGACCGCGTCACAAATCCATCATCCGATCGTAACAAGCTCGACATGGCCTCAGCCGACACTGAGGTCATGACGACAGCTCTACATATCACCCTCATCAGCGAAACCTTCCCACCGGAAATCAACGGCGTGGCCAATACCCTTGGCCGCTTGTGCGAGGGTTTGCGCGCACGAGGGCATCAGGTGGAGCTGGTGCGCCCGCGCCAGGCCGGTGATCCACAACGCAGCGAAGACGATGCACTGTTGCTGTGTCGCGGATGGCCGCTGCCGGGCTATCCGGGGCTGCAATGGGGCCAGTCGTCGATGCATAAACTGCTGCGGCGCTGGAAACGCCAGCGCCCCGATGTGCTGTACATCGCCACGGAAGGCCCGCTGGGATTGTCGGCACTGCGTGCCGCACGGCGCCTGGGGATTGCGGTGGTGAGCGGCTTTCACACCAACTTCCAGCAATACACCAGCCAGTACGGCCTCGGTCTGCTGACGCGGATGCTTACCCACTACCTGCGCTGGTTTCACAATCGTTCGGCAATGACTTTAGTGCCGAGCGCCAGTCAGCGCCTGGAGTTGGAGCGGCGGCATTTCGAGCGGCTGGCGTTGTTGTCGCGGGGTGTGGACAGCCAGTTGTTTCATCCGAGCAAACGTCAGAGCGCGTTGCGTGAGCAATGGGGGCTCTCTGACACGGATATCGCGGTCATCCACGTAGGAAGGCTCGCCCCGGAGAAAAATCTGGGCCTGCTCAAACGCTGCTTTGAAACCCTGTGTGAGACTTATCCACAGCGCCATCTGAAGCTGATCGTGGTCGGTGACGGCCCGCAGCGTTCGGCGCTGGAAAAAGAATTGCCGGAAGCGATCTTCTGCGGCGCGCAGCGGGGTGAAGTACTGGCGGCGCACTATGCCTCAGGGGATCTGTTTGTATTTCCCAGCCTCACCGAAACTTTCGGCAATGTGGTGCTGGAAGCCCTGGCTTCGGGACTTGGCGTTATTGCTTATGACCAGGCAGCGGCGGCGCAGCATATTCGCCATGGCTACAACGGCGTTTCGGCAATGCCCGGCGATGAGCAGGCGTTTTGCGAAGCGGCGGCGTGGTTGCTGGAGGAAGATGAACGGTTGCGTTGTGTGCGGCTGAATGCGCGGCAGCATGGCAGTCGCCAGGGCTGGGCGGCGATTATCGAGCAATTCGAGGGGTATTTGCGGGGGGCTTGTGTGGGGGAGTTGGTGGTGCCTGGGGCTCAGACACAACCATAGATTTGCGTCGACATAGAAACAGCGTTCGCGAGCAGGCTCGCTCCCACATGGGCACCGCATTCCTTCATATGAAATGCAGTAGAGGGTGGGAGCGAGCCTGCTCGCGAAAAGGTCGAACTGGCGCCGCTTAAACCAGGGTCATCAACGCCTCACGACTGAACGGCAGAATATCCTGCTCACGTCCTTCACGGACTTTCTGCGCCCAGTCCGGATCGACCAGCAGCGCGCGGCCCACTGCTACCAGGTCGAACTCTTCTTTGTCCAGACGCTCCAGCAGATTTTCCAGGCTGGCCGGTTGCGCGACCTTGTCGGTGTTGACCATGAACTGCAGGAACTCGCCGTCCAGGCCGACGCTGCCCACGGTGATGGTCGGTTTGCCGGTCAGCTTGCGGGTCCAGCCAGCAAGGTTCAGATCCGAACCGTCGAACTCCGGCTCCCAGAAGCGTCGGGTCGAGCAGTGGAAAATGTCCACGCCAGCGTCGGACAGCGGCTTGAGAAATTCGCCCAGCGCTTCGGGGGTTTGTACCAGACGCGCGGTGTAATCCTGCTGCTTCCACTGCGAGAAGCGGAAGATGATCGGGAAACCCTCACCGACAGCTGCGCGCACTGCTTGAATCAAATCGATGGCAAAACGCGAACGGTTGGCCAGGCTGCCACCGTATTCATCGCTGCGCTGATTGCTGCCTTCCCAGAAGAACTGGTCGATCAGATAGCCGTGGGCGCCATGGATTTCCACACCGTCCATGCCGATGCTTTGCGCATCTTTGGCAGCCTGGGCAAACGCAGCGATCACGTCCTGGATGTCCTGCTTGGTCATGCCGTGAACCACGACCTGACCGTCCTTGAGTTTTTCCGACGGACCGTAGCCCGGCACGCTGGCGTCCGGCTCGGTGCCGAGGCGGCGTACGCTGCCGACATGCCACAGTTGCGGGACGATCTTGCCGCCCTCGGCGTGCACGGCGTCGACAACTTTTTTCCAGCCGGCCAGCGGCGCTTCACCGAAAAACTGCGGCACGTTTGGATAGCCATTGGACGCGATGTGGCCGACCGTGGTGCCTTCAGTGATGATCAGACCAACCCCGGCGGCCGCACGACGACGGTAGTACTCGATGACTTTGGAATTCGGCACGCCGCCCGGGGAGAACGAGCGGGTCATTGGCGCCATGACGACGCGGGTCGGCAGTTCGAGGGCGCCGAGGTGGAACGGTTTGAACAGGGCTTTAACGGGCATCGAGAGGCTCCACGAAAACATTGGCGACAGGCATGAATCGATATGACGCCGATAATATTGAGAGTCGAGAGCTCTGAACAGCATTATTGATTTTGGTGATTAAGGATCAAAAGATTGAAAAGCAAAAGATCGCAGCCTTCGGCAGCTCTTACACGAGATTGGTGTTCTCCCTGTAGGAGCTGCCGAAGGCTGCGATCTTTTGATGCTACTTTTCAGCTCAGCGCTTTTTCAATCGCATGCACGATCGTCGGATCATCCGGCGCCGTGCGCGGCGAAAACCGCGCCAGCACCCGGCCGTCCTTGCCGAGCAGAAACTTCTCGAAATTCCAGGTGATGTCGCCGGGAAACTCGGCGCCCTCGCCCGCCAGCAGGCGATACAACTGATGCCGTTCGTGGCCGTTGACTTCGAGTTTGCTCGCCAACGGGAACGTCACGCCATAGTTGAGGCTGCAGAATTCCTGGATTTCCTTTTCCGAGCCTGGCTCTTGACCGGCAAACTGGTTGCACGGCAGGCCCAGCACAGTGAAGCCTTTGGCCTTGTATTGCTGGTAGAGGTTTTCCAGTGCCGCGTACTGGGGGGTCAAGCCGCATTTGGAGGCCACGTTGACCACCAGCACGACTTGGCCCTTGAACGGCGCCAGCGGTAGCTCCTGACCATCCAGGGCGGTCAACTTAAGGTCGTGAAAAGCACTCATGCCGAACTCCAGGATTCTCGTGTTCTACTCGAAACAGCCACTTGGCGAGGCCACCAAGGACAGCCGCGGACTAAAAAGGCGCCCACAGGCGCCTCTCCAGTACTCGAAGCTTAGCGCAGAAAATCAGTGGTGATGGCCACCTTCGCCATGGACGTGACCATGAGCGATTTCTTCCTGGCTGGCGTCACGGATATCAACGATCTTAACCTTGAAGTTCAGGCGCTGACCGGCCAGAGGGTGGTTGCCATCAACGGTGACGTCGTCGCCGTCCAGGTCACGAATGGTGACGATCTGCATCTGGCCGTCCGGCGCCGAAGCGTGGAACTGCATGCCGACTTCCAGCTCGTCAACGCCTTCGAACATGCTGCGGCTCAGGGTGCTGACCAGCTCGGCGGCGTATTCGCCGTAAGCATCTTCCGGCTCAACGGCCACTTCCAGCTCGTCGCCGACAGCTTTGCCTTCCAGGGCTTTTTCCAGGCCCGGGATGATGTTGCCTGCACCTTGCAGGTAAACCAGCGGAGCGCCGCCGGCGGAGCTGTCGATGACCTCACCAGCGTCGTTGGTCAGGGTATAGTCGATGGAGACAGCCTTATTGGCGGCGATCAGCATGGGGCGAGACCTTTTGCATAAGAATATAGAAAGGCCAAGTTTAGCGAAGCAATCGCGTGAAAGCGACCACAACCCGGACAAACGGGTTTCGACCATCACCGGCTTTCATCAGGACGAAGATGGCCATTGGGTGGTCGAGCTTTCCTGTGGCCACACCCAGCACCTGCGCCACCAGCCGCCGTGGCAAACCCGCGCCTGGGTCCTGGATCCGGCGCAACGTATTGAAAAAACAGGTCAACCCTTTGCCTGCGGTTGGTGTGCACAAGGCTCGGTTAGCGATAACCTTGGCGACTGAATTTCGGTAGTCGGCCAGACATAGGCTGACACCCTTGCATAGAGAATTCCCATGCAAACTTTTTTTATCGCCCCCACCGATTTTGGCGTGGGTCTGACCTCCATCAGCCTCGGGCTGGTGCGCACGCTTGAACGCGCCGGGCTGAAAGTCGGCTTCTTCAAACCGATCGCCCAGCCGCACCCCGGCGACACCGGCCCTGAGCGATCCACCGAACTGGTGGCGCGCACCCACGGTCTGAAACCGCCGCAGCCGTTAGGCCTGGCGCACGTTGAACGCATGCTCGGCGACGGTCAGCTCGACGAACTGCTCGAAGAAATCATCGCCCTGTATCAGCAAGCGGCGGTCGGCAAAGACGTGCTGGTGGTCGAAGGTATGGTGCCGACCCGCAGCGCCAGTTACGCCGCACGGGTCAATCTGCACCTGGCCAAAAGTCTGGATGCCGAGGTGATTCTGGTCTCGGCGCCGGAAAACGAAGTGCTCGCCGAGCTTTCTGGCCGTGTCGAGCTTCAGGCTCAATTGTTCGGTGGCCCGAAAGATCCGAAAGTCCTCGGGGTGATCCTCAACAAGGTCAAGACCGACGAGAGCATGGACGCCTTCGCCACGCGTCTGAAGGAGCATTCGCCGTTGCTGCGCAGCGGTGATTTCCGCTTGCTCGGCTGCATCCCGTTTCAGCCGGAACTCAATGCGCCACGCACCCGCGACGTCGCCGACCTGATGGGCGCGCAAGTGCTCAACGCGGGCGACTACGAAACCCGGCGCATGAGCAAAATCATCATTTGCGCACGAACCATGCGCAACACCGTCGAGCTGCTCAAGCCCGGCGTGCTGGTGGTGACGCCGGGCGATCGCGACGACATCATCCTCGCCGTCAGCCTCGCAGCGATCAACGGCGTGCCGCTGGCCGGCCTGCTGCTGACCAGCGACACCCTGCCCGACCCGCGCATCATGGATCTGTGCCGGGGCGCGTTGCAGGCCGGTCTGCCGGTGTTGTCGGTGAGCACCGGCTCGTACGACACCGCCAATCTGCTCAATGGCCTGAACAAGGAAATCCCGATCGATGACCGCGAGCGCGCGGAGATCATCACCGATTTCGTCGCCAGCCACCTCGACGCCAACTGGCTGCATCAGCGCTGCGGTACGCCTCGGGAGATGCGCCTGTCGCCGGCAGTGTTCCGCTATCAATTGATCCAGCGCGCGCAAGCGGCGAACAAGCGCATCGTCTTGCCCGAAGGCAGCGAGCCGTTCACCGTGCAAGCGGCGGCGATCTGTCAGGAACGCGGGATCGCCCGCTGCGTGCTGTTGGCCAAGCCCGAAGACGTCGAAGCGGTCGCCCGCGCGCAAGGTATCGTGCTGCCGCCGGGTCTGGAAATTCTCGACCCGGACCACATCCGCGAGCGTTACGTCGAGCCGATGGTCGCTCTGCGCAAAAGCAAAAGCCTCAACGCACCGATGGCCGAGCAGCAACTGGAAGACACCGTGGTGATCGGCACCATGATGCTTGCGCTGGATGAGGTCGACGGCCTGGTTTCGGGTGTGATCAACACCACCGCCAACACCATCCGCCCGGCCTTGCAATTGATCAAGACCGCACCGGGCTGCACGCTGGTGTCGTCGGTATTCTTCATGCTGTTCCCCGAAGAAGTGCTGGTCTACGGCGACTGCGTGATGAATCCACACCCGAGCGCCGCGGAACTGGCCGAGATCGCCCTGCAAAGCGCCGACTCGGCAGCCGCATTCGGTATCACTCCACGGGTGGCGATGATCAGCTACTCCAGCGGCGAATCGGCTCGCGGTGAAGAAGTCGAGAAAGTCCGCGAGGCGACCCTGCTGGCTCATGAGCAACAAAACTCGCTGCTGATCGACGGCCCGTTGCAGTACGACGCCGCCGCCAACGCCGACGTCGCGCGGCAACTGGCGCCGAACAGTCAGGTCGCCGGGCGCGCCACGGTGTTTGTGTTCCCCGATCTGAACACCGGCAACACTACGCACAAAGCCGTGCAGCGCAGCGCCGATTGCGTCAGCCTCGGGCCGATGCTGCAAGGCCTGCGCAAACCGGTGAACGACCTGCCGCGCGGCGCGCAAGTCGATGACATCGTCTACACCATCGCGCTCACCGCGATTCAAGCCGCCAACCGACCTATGGATGTATAAATGCTGGATTTTCTACCCGCACCCGTGCGCGGCGTGATCGCCTCGCTGCTGTTGGCGCTCAACACGATTCTGCTGTGCTCGTTCCTGTTCTGTGTGGCGCTGGTCAAGGCCCTGCCGTTTGCCTTTACCCAGCGCATTGCCGGTTGGCTGATGAGCCACACCCACGAGGCGTGGATCAGCAACAACAAGGGCTGGATGAATCTGGTACGGCGCACCCGCTGGCACGTCAGCGGCCTGCAAGGCCTCGACTATCAGCACTCGTACCTGATCACCAGCAACCACCAGAGCTGGGTGGATATTCTGGTGCTGCAATACGTGCTCAACCGCAAGATTCAACCGCTGAAGTTTTTCCTCAAGCAGGAGCTGATCTGGGTGCCGGTGATTGGCCTGGCCTGGTGGGCGCTGGGCTTTCCGTTCATGAAGCGCTACTCCAAGGCGTACCTGGAAAAACACCCGGAAAAGAAAGGCAAGGACCTGGAAACCACGCGCAAGACCTGCGCGAAATTCCGCCATAACCCGGTGGGGATTTTCAACTTCGTCGAAGGCACACGCTTCACCGAAGGCAAGCATGCGCAGCAGCAGTCACCGTTCAAATACCTGCTCAAGCCCAAGGCCGGCGGGATCGCCTTTGTGCTGGATGCGATGGGCGAACAGCTGGAGTCGATCGTCAACGTGACGATTCATTATCCAGCGGGGCGTCCAGGGTTCTGGGATTTGCTCTGCGGCAATGTGCGCGATGTGGTGGTGCATTTTGAAGAAATCAAAATCCCGCCGGCCTTCATCGGCAAGAACTACGACCAGGACGGCGAGTATCGATTGCAGTTTCAGGGCTGGATCAATCAGCTGTGGCTGGACAAGGATGCGTTGCTGGAGCAGATGCACCGCGAATATCCAGGTCACCAATAAACCCCTGTGGGAGCGAGCCTGCTCGCGAAAGCGGTGGATCAGCATACAAAGATGTTGAATGAGATAAAGCATTCGCGAGCAGGCTCGCTCCCACAGTTGATCGTTCCCACGCTCCGCGTGGGAACGATCACCCGGCACAAAAAAGCCCGCCGATGATCACTCATCGACGGGCTTTTTCTTGCCGCTTGCAGCTAGAAGCTTGTAGCTGCTTCTGCCTTAGATCGCGCCACGCTGACGCAACAGCTCCAGCACTTGCTTGACGCTTTCTTCCAGACTCAGCGACTGCGTGTCGATCACCAGATCGGCATTGAGCGGCACGTCGTACGGGAAGGATTCGCCCGGGATATTGTCGCCGCCAGCAGCGTACAGCCCTTGCGGATCACGCTCGGCGCACACGGTCGGCGAGGCCTGCACGTAGACCGTCAGCAAGCGATCCTTGCCGATCAGTTCCTTGGCCTGCTCGCGACCTTCGGCACTTGGCGCGACGAACGCGGCCAGGGTCAGCAGCCCCGCTTCGTTGAACTGACGCGCCACGTGGGCGGCTCGACGCCAGTTCTCGGTACGCCCGGCGCGATCCTGTGGCAGACCTTTGTTCAAGTCATGACGCAGGTTCTGGCCATCGAGTACAAACACCGCGCGGCCCATGTCGAACAGCTTGCGCTCGACCGCATACGCCAGGGTGCTTTTACCCGCGCCGGACAGGCCGCTGAACAGCACGGTGGCCGGTTGCTGGCCGAAGCGCTGGGCACGCTCTTCAGTCGCCACGTGGGCCAATTTGCCGTGGTGGGTTGCAGTGCCATGGGCCACTGGCTGAGCGACGATCATGCCGGCGCCAACGGTGCCGTTGGTCAGGCGATCGATGACGATGAATGCGCCGGTGGTGCGGTTGCTTTCGTAACCGTCGAGGGCGATCGGCGCGTCGAGCGCGATCTTCACCTTGCCGATTTCGTTGAGCTGCAACGCGCTCGCCGGGCCTTCTTCCAATGTGTTCACGTCGACCTTGTTGACGATGCTGGCGATCGAGCCCGGCACGTAACTGGTGGCGCGTTTGATGTCGTATTTCTTGCCCGGCAGCATCGGCTCTTCAGCCATCCACACCAGCATCGCTTCGAAGCTGTCGGTGACCGGTGGCACGTTGTCGGCATGCACCAACAGGTCGCCACGGGAGATATCGATTTCGTCTTCCATGGTCAGGGTTACCGCCTGACCTGGGCCGGCGTGCTCCAGTTCACCTTCGAAGGTGACGATGGATTTCACCCGGCTGCTCTTGCCCGACGGCAGCACCACGACTTCATCGCCCTTGTGCACGATGCCGCTGGCCAGGGTGCCGGCGAAACCACGGAAATTCAGGTTCGGACGGTTGACGTACTGCACCGGGAAACGCAGATCGGTGAAGTTGCGATCGCCCGCCACTTCCACAGTCTCGAGGATTTCCATCAGCGACTGGCCGGTGTACCACGGCGAGCGCTCGGACTTGTTCACCACGTTGTCGCCTTTAAGGGCAGACATCGGCACGAAGTGCATGCTGGTCGGCTTCATCTTCAAGCCTTCGGCGAACTTCAGATAGTCGGCCTTGATCGACTCGAACACGCCTTCGTCAAAGTCCTTCAAGTCCATCTTGTTGATGGCGACGACGATGTGTTTGATACCCAGCAACGAAGCAATGAAGCTGTGACGACGGGTCTGGGTCTGCACGCCGTAACGGGCGTCGACCAGAATGATCGCCAGGTCACAGGTGGACGCACCGGTGGCCATGTTGCGGGTGTACTGCTCATGGCCGGGGGTGTCGGCGATGATGAATTTGCGCTTGGCGGTGGAGAAATAGCGGTAAGCGACATCAATGGTGATGCCCTGCTCACGCTCGGCCTGCAGCCCGTCGACCAGCAATGCCAGGTCGATGTCGTCACCGGTGGTGCCGACTTTCTTCGAATCGCGGGTGATCGCTTCGAGGTGATCTTCGTAGATCATCTTCGAGTCGTGCAGCAGGCGCCCGATCAGGGTGCTCTTGCCGTCGTCGACGTTACCGCAGGTCAAAAAGCGCAGCAGCTCTTTACGTTCGTGCTGGCCCAGGTAGGCGAGGATGTCCTCGCTGATCAAATCAGAAACATGCGACATGACAGCCCCTTAGAAATAGCCTTGACGTTTTTTGTCTTCCATCGAGCCTGCGCCATCGTGGTCGATGACCCGGCCCTGGCGCTCGGAAGTTCGCGTCAGGAGCATTTCCTGAATGATGTCCGTCAGGCTTTCGGCCTCGGACTCCACCGCGCCCGTCAACGGGTAGCAGCCAAGGGTGCGGAACCGCACTTTCTTTTTCACGATGCGCGCTTTGTCTTCATCGGACAGGTGCTCGAGGATGCGCTCGTCGTCGATCATGATCAGCGTGCCGTTCTTCTCGATCACTTCGCGTTCGGCGGCGAAGTACAGGGGCACAATCGGAATGCCTTCGAGATAGATGTACTGCCAGATGTCCAGCTCGGTCCAGTTCGACAACGGGAACACACGAATGGATTCGCCCTTGTTGACCTTGCCGTTGTAGACGTTCCACAGCTCGGGACGCTGGTTTTTCGGGTCCCAGCGGTGCTTGCTGTCACGGAACGAGTACACGCGCTCTTTGGCGCGGGATTTCTCTTCATCGCGACGGGCGCCGCCGAACGCTGCGTCGAAACCATGCTTGTCGAGTGCCTGTTTCAGGCCTTCGGTTTTCATGATGTCAGTGTGCTTGGCGCTGCCGTGGGTGAACGGGTTGATGTTCTGCGCCACGCCATCGGGGTTGATGTGGGTAATCAGGTCCAGGCCCAAGTCTTCGACCATCTTGTCGCGGAACTTGTACATTTCCTGGAATTTCCAGCGGGTGTCGACGTGCATCACCGGAAACGGCAGTTTGCCCGGGAAGAACGCCTTGCGTGCCAGGTGCAGCATCACGGCGGAGTCTTTACCGATGGAGTACAGCATCACCGGGTTATCGAACTCGGCGGCCACCTCGCGGATGATGTGGATGCTTTCCGCCTCCAGCTGTTTCAGATGCGTCAGTTTGTCGACCATGGCTACTCACGAAAGCTTTCTTATGAACGGCCAGCGGGCCGTGTTCGAGCGAGGAATCCTAGCACAGCGACCTCTTCTAATCAGGACGTCAACTAGATCGAAAGGGTATATGAATATGCCCACCAGTTCGGCCGTCAGGGCCGAACGTGGGAGCGAGCCTGCTCGCGAAGGCGGAGTGTCAGGCACCTTTGTATTGAAGGTCTGACGCCTTCGCGAGCAGGCTCGCTCCCACAGGAGTTTGCGGTGAGCTCAGATCGGGTTGGGGCAATCGATGAAGATGTGCTCAAGGGCAAAGCGCTTCGCCAGATACTCGCCCAGCGCCTGCACGCCATAGCGTTCGGTGGCGTGATGGCCGGCGGCGATGAAGCTGATGTCGTTTTCCCGCGCACTGTGGAAAGTCTGCTCGGAGGCCTCGCCGCTGATGAACAGATCGACCCCCGCCGCCACGCCCTGATCGATATAACCCTGGCCGCCGCCGGTGCACCAACCGACGCGGCGGATCATGCCGCTGCCTTCGATCAGCAGCGGCTCGCGGCCCATGACTTCCTGAACCTTGCGCGCGAAATCCCGTGCGGTCATCGGCTCATTCAGCGAACCGACCAGCCCGACGACTTTCGGGTTGCTCGGGTCCAACGGCCCTTCAACAGTGATGTCGAGCTGACGCGCCAGTTGCACGTTGTTGCCAACGTCCGGGTGCAGATCCAGCGGCAGGTGATAAGCGAGCAGACTGATGTCGTGCTTGAGCAAGGTTTTCAAGCGGCGCTGTTTCATGCCGGTGACGCAGGGGTTTTCGCCTTTCCAGAAATACCCGTGATGGACCAGGATCAGGTCGGCCTCGGCTTCGACGGCGGCGTCCAATAAAGCCTGGCTGGCGGTGACGCCACTGACGATGCGCATCACTTGCGGGCGGCCTTCGACCTGTAATCCGTTGGGGCAATAATCGGCAATTTTCGCACTGCCCAGGTAACGGTCGGCTTCTTCGACGAGGGTGCTGAGGGCAACGGCCATGAAAGACTCCTAAATATCCCGTTCAGAGGCGCGCGCGGCCTCGTATAATGCGCGACATTATGGGCGGTCTGACCTCGCCTGCAACCTTTCCAGGAACGTGCTTAATGCTCAAGGCGCTGCGTTTTTTTGGCTGGCCGCTGTTGGCCGGTGTGCTTATCGCTCTGTTGATTATTCAGCGTTACCCCGAGTGGGTCGGGCTGCCGAGCCTCGACGTCAATCTGCAACAGGCGCCACAGACCACGATCGTGCAACAGGGGCCGGTGTCCTATGCGGATGCGGTGGGCATCGCCGCGCCGTCGGTGGTCAACCTGTACACCACCAAGGTCATCAACAAACCGGCGCATCCCTTGTTCGAGGATCCGCAGTTCCGCCGCTTCTTCGGTGACAATTCGCCGAAACAGAAGCGCATGGAATCGAGCCTCGGTTCCGGGGTGATCATGAGCCCGGAAGGCTACATTCTCACCAACAACCACGTCACCAGCGGCGCCGATCAGATAGTCGTCGCGTTGAAGGATGGTCGCGAAACACTCGCACGGGTGATTGGCAGCGATCCGGAGACTGACCTGGCTGTCCTGAAGATCGACCTGAAAAACCTCCCGGCAATCACCGTCGGCCGCTCCGACAGCATTCGCATCGGCGACGTTGCGCTGGCCATCGGCAACCCGTTCGGCGTCGGTCAGACCGTGACCATGGGCATCATCAGCGCCACCGGCCGCAATCAGTTGGGCCTGAACAACTACGAAGACTTCATCCAGACCGATGCGGCGATCAACCCGGGCAACTCCGGCGGTGCGCTGGTCGATGCCAACGGCAACCTCACCGGAATCAACACGGCGATCTTTTCCAAGTCCGGCGGCTCGCAAGGCATCGGATTTGCCATTCCGGTGAAACTGGCGATGGAAGTGATGAAGTCGATCATCGAGCACGGCCAGGTGATTCGTGGCTGGCTGGGCATCGAAGTACAACCGCTGACTCAGGAACTGGCGGAGTCGTTTGGCTTGTCCGGGCGTCCGGGGATTGTCGTCGCGGGGATCTTCCGTGACGGCCCGGCGCAGAAAGCCGGCCTGCAACTGGGCGATGTGATTCTGAGCATCGATGGCGAGCCGGCCGGCGATGGTCGCCGCTCGATGAACCAGGTGGCGCGGATCAAACCGACCGACAAGGTGACAATTCAGGTCATGCGCAACGGCAAGGAACTGAAGCTGACGGCCGAAATCGGCCTGCGTCCACCGCCGGCACCGATGAAAGAAAAAGAAGAGTAAAAATGTTTTCGCGCCAGTGGCGCGAATAACAGACATTCTCAACAGGCATGTTATATTGTTTCAATTCTGGCAATTGGAACAACATAACATGTCGTCTCGCAAAAAGGCCTCGCTGTTGGGCCTGACTCTGGGTTTGCTCTGCGATCCCGCCTTCGCCGATGAGCCGCAGCCCGTTGAGCTGGAAGCCATCAGCGTCACTTCCGACTACGAATCACCCACCGGCCCGGTCAGCGGTTATCGCGCGACTCGCTCCGCCAGTGCGACCAAAACCGACACGGCGATTCGCGATATTCCGCAAGCCATCAGCGTGGTCCCGGCCAGTGTGCTCTCGGATCTGGGCAGCAGCAGCGTCGAACGTGCACTGGATTTTGCTGGCGGCGTATCGAAGCAGAACAACTTCGGCGGCCTGACCCTTTACGAATACAGCGTGCGCGGCTTCACCACGTCCGAGTTCTACAAAGACGGTTTCAGCGCCAATCGCGGTTACCCGAGCACGCCGGATGCGACCAATATCGAGCGCATCGAAGTGCTCAAAGGCCCGGCCGCCAGCCTTTACGGTCGGGGCGATCCTGGCGGCACGGTAAACATCGTCACCAAGAAACCGCAGCCAGAAGCGTTCACCACCCTGCAAACCAGCGCCGGAAGTTGGGACCGCTACCGCACCGCGCTGGACGTCAACACACCCCTCGATGATCAGGGCGATGTGCTCTCGCGCATCAACCTCGCCGTAGAAGACAACAACAGCTTTCGCGACCACGTCGACAGCCAGCGGGTCTTCGTTGCGCCCTCGATCAGTTGGCAGTTGAGCCCGGACACATCGCTGCTGGTGGAGAGCGAAATCGTCCGTCACAACTCGACGTTCGATCGTGGCGTTGTGGCGCCGAACAACAAATGGAGCGGCGTATCGCGCTCGACGTTCTTGGGCGAGCCCAACGACGGCAACATCGACAACCATAACAACCTGCTCCAGGCCACTCTTGAACACCATCTGAACGACAGCTGGAAACTGCGTCTGGCCAGCCACTACAAGGAAGGCAAGCTCTGGGGCGACGCCACGGAACAACGCGCGCTGAACGCCGACGGCCACACGGTCAACCGCCGCTTGCGCGAACGCGATACGAATTGGCACGACAGCATCACCCAACTGGAACTGCGCGGTCTGTTCGATCTCGGGCCGTGGCAGCATGAATTGCTGATCGGCACCGAGTACGAGAACTACCGCAAGGACGAACGCGTCACCACCATTGCTGGCGGCCCCTACGCCATCGACATCTATAAGCCGGTTTACGGCCAGCCGAAACCCAACGGCGCACGCTCGGGCACCGACTTCTTCGAGCACGTTGAAAGTCATGCGCTGAATCTGCAGGACCAGATCATCTTCACCGACAAGCTGCGCGGCATGGTCGGCGCGCGCTTCGAGCACTTCGATCAGCGCATCGACGATCACAGCCGCAACGCCAAAAGTCAGCAACGCCACGACGCGCTGACTCAACGCGCCGGCCTGCTCTATCAGCTCACGCCTAATACCGGCCTGTTCGCCAACGCCTCGACTTCGTTCAAACCGAACAACGGCCTGGATGCATCGGGCAAATCCTTCGACCCGGAAGAAGGTGTCGGTTACGAAGTGGGGATCAAAAACGAACTCTTCGATGAGCGGGTGAGCAGCACCCTCGCCTTCTTCCACATCGACAAGGAAAACGTCCTCGCCCTCGATCCGGGCACCGACACCAGCCGCGCCATGGGCAAGGCGCGCAGTCAGGGTTTCGATTGGCAAGTGAGCGGCCAGGTGACCGACGCGGTGCGGGTCATCGGCGCCTTCGCCTACATCGACGCCGAGGTGACCAAGGGCGACGCGACCATTGCCACAGGCAGCCGCATCCTCGGCGTGGCCAAACGCAGCGGCAGTCTGCTGGGTGTTTATGAATTTCAGGATGGCCGTCTGCGCGGTTCAGACGTCGGCGCAGCGTTCACCTACGTTGGCGATCGCTCGGGCGAATCCGGCAGCGACTTCGAATTGCCGGCCTACCAGACCGTCGACTTGCTCGCGCACTACAAGGCCAGCGACAACGTAACGGTCGGCCTCAACCTGAACAACGTCTTCGACGAGAAATATTACGAGCGCTCCTACAGCAACTACTGGGTCAACCCCGGCGAGCCACGCAATTTCACCGTCAGCCTGACACTCAACCTGTAAAAGGACGTCACCATGCACTACGGCAAATCCCTTCTGCTCATCGCTGCGCTCTTCACCGGGCAAGTGTCGGCCCACGGCCTGTGGACAGAGGAACGACGCGGCAACATCGAAGTGGTCTACGGTCACGGCGCCGAAGACAACGCCTTCAAGGCACAAAAAGTCAGCGGTGCCTGGGCTTATGACGCAAGCGGCAAAATGATCCCGGTCAGCGTCGAGCGCCTGGCCGATCATGCCCGTTTGAAACCATTGAAGCCGCCGGCGCTGATGGCCGTGGCGCTGAATAATGGCATGTGGTCGCAGACGGCGGACAAGAAGTGGATCAACGAAGGACGCAGCAAAGTGCCCGGCGCCACCGAGGCCACGCAGACCTTCAAGTACAGCCTGGCGATCTATCAGCCGGGGGCGAAATTGCCGAAACTGGACCAGATCAAACTGCTGATCCTGCCGGAGGTCGATCCGCTGACGGTCGGGCCGGGCAAATCGTTACCGGTGCGGGTGCTGCTCGATGGCAAACCGGCGGCAGGGGTGAAGTTATATGGCGACTATCGCAGCGCGCCAAACACCCTGAGCACCGAGACCGACAAGGACGGGCGTGCGCAGGTGCTGGTGCGTAATGAAGGGTTGAATGTGATTGCGGCGCAGGTTGAAGTGCCGGTGAAGGACAGTGTGGATGTGGACAGTCGTGGGTTGTTCAGTTCGCTGACATTCGTTGGCGAGCCGCATCACGAATAAAAGCACACCCTCACCCCAGCCCTCTCCCGGCGGGAGAGGGAGCCGACCGAGTTGTCTTGCGGGATACATCGACCTGAAAGACCGAGTTGATTATGGATTCAATACAAATCGTTCAAGTCGGTGAACCTCTGCAATATTCCCATTCAGCCCCCTCTCCCTCTGGGAGAGGGGGCCGACCGAGTTGTCTTGCGGGATACATTGACCTGAAAGACCGAGTTGATTATGGATTCAATACAAATCGTTCAAGTCGGTGAACCTCTGCAATATTCCCATTCAGTCCCCTCTCCCTCTGGGAGAGGGGACCGACCGAGTTGTCTTGCGGGATACATCGACCTGAAAGACCGAGTTGATTATGGATTCAATACAAATCGTTCAAGTCGGTGAACCTCTGCAATATTCCCATTCAGTCCCCTCTCCCTCTGGGAGAGGGGGCCGACCGAGTTGTCTTGCGGGATACATCGACCTGAAAGACCGAGTTGATTATGGATTCAATACAAATCGTTCAAGTCGGTGAACCTCTGCAATATTCCCCGTTCAGTCCCCTCTCCCTCTGGGAGAGGGGGCCGACCGAGTTGTCTTGCGGGATACATCGACCTGAAAGACCGAGCTGATTATGGATTCAATACAAATCGTTCAAGTCGGTGAACCTCTGCAATATTCCCATTCAGTCCCCTCTCCCTCTGGGAGAGGGGGCCGACCGAGTTGTCTTGCGGGATACATCGACCTGAAAGACCGAGTTGATTATGGATTCAATACAAATCGTTCAAGTCGGTGAACCTCTGCAATATTCCCCATTCAGTCCCCTCTCCCTCTGGGAGAGGGCTAGGGTGAGGGGCTTTTGCTTTTAGAGGTCGCCAAGGCCCTCGATCAACGCCTGATTCTGCTCCGGCGTACCCACCGATATCCGCAAGAACTGCGCAATCCGTTCCTGCTTGAAGTGCCGCACGATCACGCCCTGCTCGCGTAGCTTGGCCGCCAGGCCCGCCGCATCATGCTGCGGGTGGCGAGCGAAGATGAAGTTGGCCGCCGACGGCAGCACTTCAAAGCCTTTAGCCTGCAACTGCGCCACCACCCATTCGCGGCTCTCTATCACCTGACGACAGGTCTTGTCGAAATACTCGCGATCGGCAAAAGCCGCCGCCGCGCCGACAATCGCCAGACGATCCAGTGGATAGGAGTTGAAGCTGTTCTTGATCCGCTCCAGCGCTTCGATCAGGTCCGGATGCCCTACCGCCAGACCGACACGCAGGCCGGCCAGCGAGCGTGACTTGGACAGCGTCTGCGTCACCAGCAGGTTCGGATAGCGGTCCACCAGACTGATCGCCGTCTCGCCGCCGAAGTCGATGTACGCCTCGTCGACGACCACGACCGAATCAGGACTGGCCTTGAGGATTTTCTCGACGGCGTCCAGCGCCAGCAGGCATCCGGTCGGGGCGTTCGGGTTGGGAAAAATGATCCCGCCATTCGGTTTGGCGTAATCGGCCGGGCTGATCTGGAATTGTGCATCCAGTGGCACCGCATCGAACTCAATGCCGTACAGACCGCAGTAGACCGGATAGAAGCTGTAGCTGATGTCCGGGAACAGCAGCGGCTGATCGTGTTGCAGCAGACCGTGGAAGATGTGCGCGAGCACCTCGTCCGAACCGTTGCCAAGGAACACCTGACTGGTTTGCACGCCGTAATATTCGGCCACGGCGTTTTTCAGCAGATCACTGTTCGGGTCCGGATACAGGCGCAAGTTGTCGTTGAGTTCGGCTTGCATCGCCGCCAGCGCTTTTGGCGACGGGCCATACGGATTTTCGTTGGTATTGAGCTTGACCAGTTTGGTCAGCTTCGGCTGTTCGCCCGGCACGTAGGGCACCAGATCCTTGACGAACGGGCTCCAGAATTTACTCATCGCTCAGTTCCCCTGCCCTTTCAGAAAGTCTTGGTCTTTGATGCGGTATTCGGCGCTGCGCGCGTGGGCGCTCAGCGATTCACCACGGGCCAGTACCGATGCAGTTTTGCCCAGTTCGGAAGCGCCGGCCTCGGAGCAGAAGATGATCGACGAGCGCTTCTGGAAGTCGTAGACGCCAAGCGGCGAGGAGAACCGCGCGGTGCCGGAAGTCGGCAACACGTGGTTCGGACCGGCGCAGTAATCGCCCAACGCTTCGGAAGTGTGGCGGCCCATGAAGATCGCACCGGCGTGACGAATCTGCGGCAACCAGGCTTGTGGATCGGCGACCGACAACTCCAGGTGTTCCGGGGCGATACGATTGGCGACTTCGATGGCCTGGGCCATGTCAGTGACCTGGATCAGCGCACCACGGCCATTGATCGAAGTTTCGATGATGGTCGCGCGGTCCATGGTCGGCAGCAGTTTGTCGATGCTCGCGGCTACCTTGTCGAGGAACTCGGCATCGGGGCTGACCAGAATCGCTTGCGCGTCTTCGTCGTGCTCGGCCTGGGAGAAAAGGTCCATGGCGATCCAGTCCGGATCGGTCTGGCCGTCGCAGACCACAAGAATTTCCGAAGGGCCGGCGATCATGTCGATGCCGACCTGGCCGAACACATGACGCTTGGCCGTGGCGACGTAGATGTTGCCCGGGCCGACAACCTTGTCGACACGCGGCACGCTTTCGGTGCCGTACGCCAGTGCGGCAACCGCTTGCGCGCCGCCGATGGTGAACACGCGGTCGACACCGGCGATGCAGGCAGCGGCCAGCACCAGCTCGTTGATTTCACCGCGCGGGGTCGGCACGACCATGACCACTTCGGTCACGCCGGCCACCTTCGCCGGAATCGCGTTCATCAATACCGACGACGGATACGAAGCCTTGCCACCTGGCACGTACAGGCCGGCACGATCCAGTGGCGTGACTTTCTGGCCGAGCACCGTGCCGTCAGCCTCGGTGTAGCTCCAGGAATCCTGCTTCTGTTTTTCGTGATAGCTGCGCACGCGGGCGGCGGCTTTTTCCAAGGCCTCGCGTTGCGGCACCGTGATGCGGGTCAGGGCCAGTTCGAGACGCTCGCGCGGCAGGATCAGATCGGCCATCGAGGCGACTTCAAGACCGTCGAACTTCTGGGTGAACTCGACCAGCGCCGCGTCACCGCGCTCGCGCACAGCCTTGATGATGTCGAGCACGCGCTGATTGACCGAGTCGTCAGACACACTTTCCCAGCTCAGCAGATGATCCAGATGATGCGCGAAATCCGGGTCAGCAGCGTTGAGTCGGCGAATTGCAGTCGGTGCGGTCATAGCGAGAGCCTCATAGGAATTGGCAAAAAACTCAGGCGCCCGAAACTAGCATTCGATCCGCTTGGGCACCTGAGAATTCTGGCTATGAGGCGGATAGACGGCGCGGCCTCGGGCCGCGCTGGTAGATCAGCCGCGGTGTCGCGATTCCACTGCGTTGCGCAGGGTGTCGATCAACGCCTGGATTCGGGCGTGCTGCATTTTCATTGAAGCCTTGTTGACCACCAGACGCGAGCTGATCGTGGCGATCAGTTCCTGTGGCTCCAGGCCGTTGGCGCGCAGGGTGTTGCCGGTGTCGACCACGTCGATGATCTTGTCGGCCAGCCCGATCAGCGGCGCCAGTTCCATCGAGCCGTACAGCTTGATGATGTCGACCTGACGGCCCTGCTCGGCGTAATAACGCTTGGCAACGTTGACGAACTTGGTCGCCACGCGCAGACGGCCCTTGGGCTCGACCGCGCCGATCTTGCCGGCGGTCATCAGCTTGCACTGGGCGATCTGCAGGTCCAGCGGCTCGTACAGGCCCTGGCCGCTGTATTCCATCAGCACGTCCTTACCGGCGACGCCGAGGTCGGCCGCGCCATGCTCGACATAGGTCGGCACGTCGGTGGCACGCACGATCAGCAGACGCACGTCGTCCTGGGTCGTGGGAATGATCAGCTTGCGGCTCTTGTCCGGATTCTCGGTCGGCACGATGCCCGCTTCAGCGAGAAGCGGCAGAGTGTCGTCAAGGATGCGGCCCTTGGACAGTGCGATGGTCAACATGGGAAACGTCAGTCCTTATCAAGGTACTCATGCCCGGTCGCAATCGGCGCCGGACACACATCGAGGGTGCGTACACCCTCGACTCGAAACGAATTCAGCGGACACGTCCCTGTGTCCCGATGCAGCGATCAGCCCGGAACGCGACGGATCTTGGCACCCAGCATTTGCAGTTTTTCTTCGATGCACTCGTAACCACGGTCTATGTGGTAGATGCGGTCGATCAGCGTGTCGCCTTCGGCAACCAGCGCCGAGATCACCAGACTGGCCGATGCGCGCAGGTCGGTGGCCATGACTGGCGCGCCCTTGAGCTTCTCGATACCGGTGACGATGGCAGTGTTGCCTTCAACCTGGATATGCGCGCCCATGCGGTGCAGCTCGTACACGTGCATGAAGCGGTTTTCGAAGATTGTCTCGATCACCGCACCAGTACCTTCGGCAATGGCGTTGAGCGAGATGAACTGGGCCTGCATGTCGGTCGGGAACGCCGGGTACGGCGCGGTGCGCACGTTGACCGCCTTCGGGCGCTTGCCGTGCATGTTCAGCTCGATCCAGTCTTCACCGCAGGTGATTTCCGCACCGGCTTCACGCAGCTTTTCCAGTACCGCTTCGAGAATGGTCGGATCGGTGTCCTTGACCTTGACGCGGCCACCGGTCACGGCAGCAGCGACCAGATAGGTGCCGGTTTCGATACGGTCAGGCATGACTTTGTAGAAAGCCGAACCCAGACGCTCGACGCCATCGATGGTGATGGTGTCTGTGCCGGCGCCGGAAACCTTGGCGCCCATGGCATTGAGGAAGTTCGCCAGGTCGACCACTTCAGGTTCGCGCGCGGCGTTCTGCAACACGCTGCGGCCTTTGGCCAGTGCAGCGGCCATCATGATGTTCTCGGTACCGGTCACGCTGACGGTGTCGAAGAAGAAGTGCGCGCCGCGCAAGCCACCTTCAGGTGCCTTGGCCTTGATGTAGCCGCCTTCGACGTCGATGACCGCGCCCATGGCTTCCAGGCCGCGGATGTGCAGGTCGACCGGACGCGAACCGATGGCGCAACCGCCAGGCAGTGCGACTTCGGCTTCACCGAAACGCGCGACCATCGGGCCGAGCACAAGGATCGACGCACGCATGGTTTTCACCAGTTCGTACGGCGCGATCAGGGTCTTGATGGTGCGCGGGTCGATTTCGACGCTGAGCTTCTCGTCGATTACCGGCTCAATGCCCATGCGCCCGAACAGCTCGATCATGGTGGTGATGTCGTGCAGGTGCGGCAGGTTGCCAACGGTGACCGGGCCATCGCACAGCAAGGTCGCGGCCAGAATCGGCAGGGCGGAGTTCTTCGCGCCGGAAATGCGGATCTCGCCATCAAGACGAGCGCCACCGGTAATAATCAATTTATCCATTAGTATCTCGACGCCCTAGGGCTCAGGTGCGCTCGGCCCAGGCCGCGCGGCTGAAAAATTTCATAGTGACCGCATGGATGCTGCCATCGGTGATCCATGGGTTCAAATGGGCATAGACCTGCTGCTGACGCTTCACCGGGCTCAACGCCGCCAGTTCATCGCTAATCACGTTCAGCTGGAAGTTGCAGCCTTCGCCCTCAACTTCTACCAGCGTTCCTGGCAGCTTTCCTTCAAGGAAGCTCTTCACTTCTACGGCCTGCATGCTCAACCTCAATCGGCGCCCTGTGCGCACGGGTCGGACATCATACAAAAAAGCCCCGCGCCTGCGAACCCCGCAACGCAGGACTCTGACGGGGGGCTTCTTTGTAGATGATGGTTCAGGGTTGCGCCAACAGCTCGGTCAGTTCACTGACCTGAGCGATTTCGCGCATGTCTTCAGGCATCGCACGGATGCTGACGGCCTTGCCGGCCGCCTGGGCATCGCGCGTGAAGCACAGCAGCAACGACAGGCCGACGCTGCTGGACTTCTGCACCGCCGAACAATCGATGACCAGCGCCGACGCCTTGCTCGACTTGATCAGCGCCTGCCCTTCCTTGCGCAGCTCAGGCCCGGTGCGGTAATCCAGCACGCCGCTGAGCACCAGCTCGTCGACATCACTCATGCGAACTGCCGCCTCACTCATTGCGCTGGCTTCGCGGCGGCTTTGTCGGTTTCCTGCTTGGCCTTGGCCACTTCACCGGCCCAGCCATCGATGGTCTTGTCCAGATCGTTGCCATTGCGTTGCATGGCGTCGGCGAACTGGTCACGGAACAGCTTGCCGATGTTGATGCCGTTGATGATCACGTTGCGCAGTTTCCACTCGCCGCTGATCTTCTCAAGCGTGTACTGCACCGGATAGATCGCGCCATTGCTGCCCTTGACGGTCATGTTGACGCTGGTGCGGTCGCCCGATTCGTCTTTGGCCGGGTCAACCGTGATGCCCTGGTTGTTGTATTCCAGCAGAGCGTTGCCATAGAACTGGAACAGACCGCGCTTGAAGTTTTCCTGAAAGCGCTGCATCTGCTCAGGCGTGGCCTTGCGCGAATACTTCACGGTCATGATGCTTTTGGAGATGCCCTCGGCATCCACCACTGGCCCCACAATGTTGTTGAGCGCCGCATAGAAATCCTGCGGATCCTGCTTGTACTTCTCTTTGTTTGCCTGCAAGTCGGCAAGCATCCGGTTCGTGGTGTCCTGAATCAGGTCATGAGCCGATTGCCCCGGTGCAGCGTTAGCCATCAACGGCAGGGCCGCGAGCAACACCAACAGGCCACGTCGCAAGATAGAGATCATTCAAAAGCTCCTCATTTGGCGTCTTTGCTAACGGTATTGAGCAGGAATTTACCGATCAGGTCTTCCAGTACCAGTGACGACTGCGTGTCGTGGATGGTTCCACCGTCTTTCAACTGGGTGTCTTCGCCGCCGACGCTGATACCGATGTATTTCTCGCCCAGCAGACCCGCGGTGAGGATAGACGCTGTGGAATCGACCGGCAGGTTGTCGACCTTTTTATCCACTTGCAGCGTGACCCGACCGGTGAAGCTGTCGCGATCCAGATCGATTGCGGTGACCTTGCCGATGGTCACCCCGGCCATGGTCACTTTGGCTCTGACCGTCAGACCGGCGATATTGTCGAAATATGCATACAACTTGTAAGTGTCGGTGGACGAAGTCGGAGACAGGCCGCTGACGCGCAAGGCGAGCAGCAGCAAAGCCAGGATCCCTGCCAGCAGGAACAGGCCGACACCGATTTCCAGGGTGCGGTTTTGCATCAGAAATCTCCAAACATCAAAGCGGTCAGAATAAAGTCCAGGCCGAGCACTGCCAGCGAGGCAAACACCACGGTCTTGGTGGTGGCACGACTGATCCCCTCGGAAGTGGGCTCACAGTCATAGCCTTGGAATACGGCGATCCAGGTCACGACAAAGGCGAAAACGACACTCTTGATCACGCCATTGAGCACATCACTGGTGAAGTTCACGCTGTTCTGCATGTTCGCCCAGTACGAGCCTTCGTAGACGCCCAGCCAGTCGACTGCCACCCACGAACCGCCCCAGATGCCGACGACGCTGAAGATCATCGCCAGCACCGGCAGGGAAATGAAGCCGGCCCACAGGCGAGGGGCAATGATGTACTTGAGCGGATCGACACCGATCATTTCCAGGCTGGACAACTGCTCGGTGGATTTCATGTTGCCGATCTCGGCGGTCAACGCCGAACCGGCGCGCCCGGCAAACAGCAAGGCGGTGACCACCGGCCCCAGTTCACGCAGCAGCGTCAGGGCGACCATCTGCCCCACCGCCTGCTCTGAACCATAGCTGGAAAGAATGCTGAAGCCCTGCAACGCCAGGACCATGCCGATGAAAATGCCGGAGACCACGATGATCACCAGCGACATGACGCCGACCGAATGCAGCTGCTTGACCAGCAGGCCGAAACCACCGCTGATACCGCCACGGCCCAGCAGGGCGTGAAACAGGAACAGGGTCGCCCGACCAAACACCGCGACCGCGTCGATCGCCGATTCGCCGAACCGACGCACGCGTTCCATCAATGAAATTCTGCGCATCAACGCTTCCCCAGAAGATCTGCGCGGTAATCCGTCGCTGGAAAGTGATACGGCACCGGGCCATCGGGATCACCGGTCATGAACTGGCGGATACGCGGATCATCGGAATTCATCAGCTCATCCGGTGTGCCTTGGCCCAGCACCTGACCATCGCCCACTACATAGATGTAGTCGGCAATGCTCGCGGTTTCCGCCAGATCGTGCGAAACCACGATGCTGGTGATGCCCAGAGCATCGTTGAGCAGGCGGATCAGGCGCACCAGCACGCCCATGGCGATCGGGTCCTGGCCCACGAAGGGCTCGTCGTACATGAGAATCTGCGGATCGAGGGCAATCGCCCGGGCCAGCGCCACGCGGCGCTTCATGCCGCCGGACAGTTCGTCCGGCATCAGCTCGATGGCACCACGCAGGCCCACCGCCTGCAATTTGAGCAGGACGATGTCGCGGATCATGTCTTCCGGCAACTGGGTGTGGACCCGCAGCGGAAAGGCCACGTTCTCGAACACATCGAGGTCGGTGAACAGCGCACCGCTCTGAAACAGCACGCCCATGTGCTTGCGCGCATCGAACAGATCACTGCGCGACAGCGTCGGCAGGTTCTGCCCGTTGACCCAGACCTCGCCAGCGGACGGCCGCAACTGTGCGCCCATCAGGCGCAGCAGCGTGGTCTTGCCGCAGCCGGAAGGCCCCATGATGCCGGTGACCTTGCCGCGCGGGATGCGGATATCGACGTTATTGAAAATGCTCCGCGCACCGCGCTTGAAGGAGACTCCCTTCAGCTCGACCGCGTAGGCGTTATCGGCACTCATCTAAACTCCTTGCGATGCAGCCTCTCACTGGGATGCCAGACTTTCCTCGGAAACACCTGCATCCCGGGCAGGCCGAACTGGCGGCGAACTATATCACTGCAAAGGCTGAGCGCCCAAGCGAGAACCCGGCCAAGATCGCCGACTGAAGAGGGCCCGAGCGAGTTTCAGAGGGTTTTGGTAACCAGTAATGACAAAGCACGTCGAACTTGCGTGAGGCTTTGCCACATAACCGCTATAATCGCCGCCTTTTCATCGGCCCATACGATTCTGACATGAGCAAAACCCGCGACCTGATTCAATCGGCACAACGCACCATCCGCCTCGAAGTGGAAGCCGTCCAAGGCTTGATGGCCCATATCGACGCCGATTTCGTACGCGCTTGCGAGATGATTCTGGCCAGCAAGGGCCGCGTGGTCGTGGTCGGCATGGGTAAATCCGGGCATATCGGCAACAAGATCGCCGCCACCCTGGCCAGCACCGGCACTCCGGCGTTTTTTGTGCATCCGGCCGAAGCCAGCCACGGCGACATGGGCATGATCACCCGCGACGATGTGATTCTGGCCCTGTCGAACTCTGGCTCGACCAACGAAATCGTGACGCTGCTGCCATTGATCAAACGCCTCGGCATCCAGCTGATCAGCGTCACCGGTAATCCGCAGTCGCCATTGGCGAAGGCTGCGGAGGTCAATCTCAATGTGCATGTCGAGCACGAAGCCTGTCCGTTGAATCTGGCACCGACCTCTTCGACCACGGCCGCGCTGGTCATGGGCGACGCTCTGGCCGTGGCCTTGCTGGAAGCGCGTGGTTTCACCGCTGAAGATTTTGCCTTTTCGCATCCGGGCGGCGCCCTTGGCCGTCGCCTGCTGCTGAAAGTCGAAAACGTCATGCACGCCGGGCAGGAGCTGCCGCAAGTACAACGCGGCACCCTGCTCAAAGACGCGCTGATGGAGATGACTCGTAAAGGTCTGGGCATGACCGCTATCCTTGAAGCTGACGGCAAGCTCGCCGGGATCTTCACCGACGGTGATTTGCGCCGCACGCTGGATCGCGCCATCGACATCCGCAGCGCCACCATCGACCAGGTGATGACTGCACACGGCAAGACCGCCCGGCCCGACATGCTCGCCGCCGAAGCCCTGAAAATCATGGAAGACCATCGAATCAACGCCCTGGTAGTCGTCGACGAGGAGGATCGCCCGATCGGCGCCTTCAACCTCTCCGATCTGCTGCGCGCAGGAGTCATGTAATGAGCAACGATCTGCTGCAACGCGGCAAAGCGATCAAACTGGCAGTGTTCGACGTCGACGGGGTGCTCACCGACGGGCGCCTGTACTTCCTCGAAGACGGCAGCGAGTTCAAGACCTTCAACACGCTCGACGGCCAGGGCATCAAGATGTTGATGAATGCCGGCGTGCAGACGGCGATCATCAGTGGTCGCAAGACCCCGGTGGTCGAGCGCCGCGCGAAAAACCTCGGCATCCCGCATCTGTTTCAGGGGCGCGAGGACAAACTGGTGGTACTCGACGGTCTGCTCGCGCAACTGGGCCTAAGCTATGAAGAAGTCGCCTATCTCGGTGACGATCTGCCAGACTTGCCGGTGATCCGCCGTGTAGGGCTGGGCATGGCGGTGGCCAACGCTGCCGATTTCGTCCGCGAACACGCCCACGGCGTTACCCGCGCCCGTGGCGGCGAAGGTGCCGCCCGCGAATTCTGCGAATTGATCCTGCGCGCCCAGGGCCGCCTCGAAGCGGCCAACGCCGCGTACCTGTGAGCCTGACCATGTTTAGCAAAAAGTTTCGCAATTTCCTGCTGTTCGGCTGCATCGCGGCGATTTTCGCTGCGGTGGGCTACTGGAACATCAGCCCTGAGCGCTTCCTCGACAAGCCGCCGGTCTCGGCCGCCGAGAATCCGATCGACTGGTACGCGACCAACACGCACACCATTCAATACCTGCCCGACGGCAAGGTGCAGTACGAGATGACCTCCGACAAGGCCGAGCACGTCAAGGCCACCGATGTCACTCTGGTAACCAAGCCTGATTTGAACATGTACCGCGGCACCGACTTCCCGTGGCACGTGACCAGCGAGCGCGGCGAAGTGAATTCGGGCGGCACCGAAGTTGAATTGATCGATTCGGTACGCGTACAGCGCACCGACGAGAAACAGCGCGGCACCCTGATCACCAGCGCCCGCATGACCGTGTTCCCGCAGCAAGAATATGCGCAGACCGCGCAACCCGTTAGAATCGAGGGCGCTGGCGGCGTATCGACTGGCGTCGGAATGAAAGCGTACCTGAAGGACAGCAGGATACACCTGCAATCGAACGTAAGAGGACAGTATGAGGCTCGTTAAAACCCTCCCTATTTTGCTCAGTCTGGGCGCAGCACTGGGAAGCGCGAGCGCCTGGTCCCTGCCGAACGATCAGCAGCAGCCTATCCGCATTCAGGCCGACGACGCCCAACTGGACGACAAGAATGGCATCGCCACCTATAAAGGTGACGTGATCATTACCCAAGGCTCGATGATCGTTAAAGGCAACACCGTGACCATGACGCGCGCGCCCAATGGCGACATCGACGTGGTGACCTCGGTAGGCAACCTGGCTTACTTCGAGCAGTTGCAGACCCAGGGCGACGCCAACCCGGTCAAGGGCTACGGCGTGACGATTCAATACCACGCCCAGCAGAACCGGGTGGTGCTGATCGACAAGGCCAAGGTTATCGACAAGGATAACAACGTCACCCAGGGCGAAAAAATCGTCTACGACACCGTGAAGAAGCTGGCCAGCGCCGGTCGCGCCACGGGCAGCAAGGTCACCGAATCGCGTCCGCGCATCGACATGGTGATCCAGCCGAAGAAGAAAACCGAAGAGAAATCCCAGTAATGGCAACTCTGAAAGCTCAGCACCTGGCCAAGGCCTATAAAAGCCGCCAGGTCGTGCGTGACGTCAGCCTGTCGATCGACAGCGGGCAGATCGTCGGCTTGCTCGGCCCGAACGGCGCCGGCAAGACTACGTGCTTCTACATGATCGTTGGCCTGGTGCAGGCAGATCAGGGCCGTGTGC
This sequence comes from Pseudomonas sp. H1_G08, assembly GCF_054681355.1. Taxonomy (NCBI): domain Bacteria; kingdom Pseudomonadati; phylum Pseudomonadota; class Gammaproteobacteria; order Pseudomonadales; family Pseudomonadaceae; genus Pseudomonas; species Pseudomonas sp. H1_G08. The sequence goes on along the minus strand of NZ_CP162822.1, from coordinate 5,779,717 downwards.
TGATCGATGATCTGGACGTCAGCCACCAGCCGATGCACGGCCGCGCCAAGGCCGGTATCGGCTATCTGCCGCAAGAAGCGTCGATCTTCCGTAAACTGTCGGTCGCCGACAACATCATGGCGATCCTCGAGACCCGCCCGGAGCTGGACAAGGCCGGTCGTCGCAAGGAGCTGGAAAGCCTGCTGCAGGAATTCCACATCAGCCACATCCGCGACAACCTCGGCATGAGCCTGTCCGGCGGTGAGCGTCGCCGGGTGGAAATCGCTCGCGCCCTGGCCACTGCACCCAAGTTCATCCTGCTCGACGAACCGTTCGCCGGTGTCGACCCGATCTCGGTCGGCGACATCAAGCAGATCATCCATCACCTCAAGGCCAAGGGCATCGGCGTGCTGATCACCGACCACAACGTGCGTGAGACGCTGGATATCTGCGAAACCGCTTACATCGTCAACGACGGTCAACTGATCGCTGAAGGCGATGCCGAGACCATCCTGGCCAACGATCTGGTCAAGGAAGTGTATCTGGGTCACGAGTTCCGCCTGTAAGCGCGACAGCGCTGTATCGATTCAAGGCGCATTTATCCGCTTTAATTGTTACAGCGCTCTAGGCAAACACTTCAGTTTCAGGCATATAATTTGCTTAAGTTTGGCGCTTCGGCGCCCTGTAGTGGATGGCGCAAAGCGCCGGCGAATAAGGTGTTAAGCCCCTGCCATGAAACCATCGCTAGTCTTGAGAATGGGCCAGCAGCTGACGATGACACCGCAGCTGCAACAGGCCATCCGCCTGCTCCAATTGTCGACCCTGGACCTGCAACAGGAGATCCAGGAGGCTCTGGAATCCAATCCGATGCTCGAGCGCCAGGAAGAAGGCGACGACTTCGACAATGCCGATCCGCTGGCCGACAACGCCGAACAGAAGCCCGCCGAAATCCAGGAACCCTCCTACCAGGAAACCGCCCCGACGGTGGATAACCTCGAGGATGGCGATTGGAACGAGCGCATCCCCAACGAACTGCCAGTGGATACTGCCTGGGAAGACGTTTACCAGACCAGCGCCAGCAGCCTGCCCAGCAGCGATGACGATGAGTGGGATTTCACCACCCGCACGTCGGCCGGCGAGAGCCTGCAGAGTCATCTGCTCTGGCAACTGAACCTGGCGCCGATGTCCGACACCGATCGCCTGATCGCCGTGACCCTGATCGACTGCATCAACAATCAGGGCTATCTGGACGAAACACTCGAAGAAATTCTTGAAGCGTTCGACCCGGAACTGGACATCGAGCTCGACGAAATCGAAGCCGTCCTGCATCGCATCCAGCAATTCGAGCCCGCCGGTATCGGCGCACGCAACCTCAGCGAATGCCTGCTGCTGCAATTGCGCCAGCTGCCCGCGAAGACGCCGTGGCTGACCGAGGCCAAGCGTCTGGTCGCCGATTACATCGACCTGCTCGGCAGCCGCGATTACAGCCAGTTGATGCGGCGCATGAAGCTCAAGGAAGACGAGCTGCGTCAGGTCATCGAACTGGTGCAGAGCCTCAATCCGCGTCCCGGCTCACAGATCGAGTCGACCGAAGCCGAATACGTCATTCCCGACGTGATCGTGCGCAAGGACAACGAGCGCTGGCTGGTCGAGCTGAACCAGGAATCGGTGCCTCGCCTGCGCGTCAACGCCCAGTACGCCGGTTTTGTGAAGCGTGCCGACACCAGCGCCGACAACACTTTCATGCGCAACCAGTTGCAGGAGGCCCGCTGGTTCATCAAGAGCCTGCAGAGCCGCAACGAAACCCTGATGAAAGTGGCCACGCAGATCGTCGAACATCAGCGCGGCTTCCTCGAGTACGGCGACGAAGCAATGAAGCCGTTGGTATTGCATGACATCGCCGAAGCGGTCGGCATGCACGAATCGACGATTTCCCGGGTGACCACACAAAAATTCATGCATACCCCGCGCGGTATTTATGAGCTGAAATACTTTTTCTCCAGCCACGTCAGCACCTCCGAAGGCGGCGAATGCTCGTCCACGGCGATCCGCGCGATCATCAAGAAACTGGTCGCTGCGGAAAATCAGAAAAAGCCGTTGAGTGACAGCAAGATCGCTGGTTTACTGGAGGCACAAGGCATTCAGGTGGCTCGCCGCACCGTCGCCAAGTACCGCGAATCCCTCGGAATCGCGCCTTCGAGCGAACGCAAGCGGTTGATGTAAGCCACGTTACAGCGTTCCAGTGGCAGGCTTTTCGGCCTGCCGCTTTATGCACTGGCAACGAAGGAGAAGCTGTATGCAAGTCAACATCAGTGGACACCAACTGGAAGTGACCCAACCTCTGCGTTCCTACATCGAGGAAAAACTCCAGCGACTGGAGCGACATTTCGACAAGATCACCAACGTGCAGGTCACGATGTGCGTCGAAAAGCTGAAACAGAAGATCGAAGCCACCTTGCATATTCCCGGCAGTGAAGTGGTCGCAAACGCAGAAGATACCGACATGTACGCTGCGATCGACTCACTTACCGACAAGCTGGATCGCCAACTCAAAAAGCATAAGGAAAAGACCCAGAGCCTCCTCCAGGGCGCGACCGGTCGTTAACACCCCTATCCATGATCCGACTTGAAACCATCCTGACCCCCGGCCGTTCCCAAGTGAACGCGCCGGGCGGCAGCAAGAAAAAAGCCCTCGAACAGATTGCCAACCTGATCCACCGCGAAGTGCCGGATCTGGCGATGCAGGATGTCTTCGAGGCGCTGATCGCCCGTGAAAAACTCGGCTCCACCGGTTTTGGCAACGGCATCGCCATTCCCCACTGCCGCCTCAAGGGCTGCGCGGGGCCAGTGAGCGCCCTGCTGCACCTCGAAGCCCCGATCGATTTCGACGCCATCGACGGCGCTCCGGTGGACCTGTTGTTCGTACTGCTGGTCCCGGAAGCCGCAACCGACGCGCATCTGGAGTTGTTGCGCCAGATCGCCAGCATGCTCGACCGCAAGGAAGTGCGCGACAAGCTACGCAGCGCTCCGAGCAATGAAGCCTTGTACCAGGTTGTACTGGACGAGCAGAACGGGCACTAATCATGCGTTTGATCATTGTCAGTGGCCGTTCGGGCTCGGGTAAAAGTACCGCCCTGAATGTCCTTGAGGACAACGGCTACTACTGCATCGACAATCTGCCGGCCGGTTTGCTGCCGGAACTGGCCGAGCGGGCGCTGATTCACACAGAACTGGCGCAGCCGCTGGTCGCCGTGTCGATCGATGCGCGCAACCTGCCCAGCCATCTGTCACGTTTCCCTGAGTTGCTCGAAGACGTGCGTGCCAAGCATATCAAGTGCGATGTGCTGTACCTGGACGCCGATGAAGAAACCCTGCTCAAGCGTTTTTCCGAGACCCGTCGTCGTCACCCGCTGAGCAACGCAAATCGCTCACTGGCCGAGGCGATTCACGATGAAACCGCCCTGCTTGGTCCGATCGCCGATCTGGCCGACCTGAAAATCAACACCACCAGCCTGAATCTGTATCAACTGCGCGACACCATCAAGTTGCGCCTGTTGAATCAACCGGAGCCCGGTACGGCGTTTCTGGTCGAGTCGTTCGGCTTCAAGCGCGGCATGCCGGTCGACGCCGACCTCGTGTTCGACGTGCGCTGCCTGCCCAATCCGTACTGGAAACCGGAGCTGCGCGCGCAATCCGGCCTCGATGCCCCTGTGGCCGAGTACCTGGCGCAGCAGCCGGATGTCGAAGAAATGTATCAGGACATCTACGCCTACCTGAACAAGTGGCTGCCACGCTTCGCCGCCAGCAACCGCGCCTACGTCACCATTGCCATTGGCTGCACCGGCGGGCATCACCGCTCCGTCTACCTGACCGAACGACTGGGTCAGGCCCTGCAGAAAACCCTGAAGAACGTCCAGGTTCGCCACCGCGACCTCACCTAAAGGATCCACACCGCGATGCCTGCTCGTGAAATCGAAATCATCAATAAGCTGGGCCTGCATGCCCGGGCATCGGCCAAATTTGTCGGCGTGGCGGGTCAGTATCCAGACTGCACGATCCGAGTGGGACGCACACCTGAAACGACTGTCGACGGCAAGAGCATCATGGCAATGATGATGCTCGCGGCGGGTAAAGGCACCAAGATCCATTTGAGCACCGAAGGCGAACAGGCTCAGGAAGCCATGGACGCATTGGTCGATCTGATCGAAAGGTATTTCGACGAAGGTGAATAATCCTCGAGGCGGGGACACTGTTCCTCGCCTCCATTCACCCCAACGCCGTATCCATCACCATCATCAGACAAAACCCGATCAGAAGGCCCAGACTGGCCAGCTTGTCATGCCCATGACGGCGCGATTCCGGGATCACTTCGTGGGTCACCACCAGCAACATCGCCCCCGCCGCCAGTGCCAGCCCCAACGGCAACAGCACCTGAGCCAGACTCACGAGCCACGCACACAGCAGCGCAAATATCGGTTCGACCAGCCCCGACGCCGCGCCGATCAGAAACGCTCTGACCCGCGACATTCCCGCCCCGGCCAGCACCAGAGCAATCACCAGTCCTTCCGGCACATCCTGCAACGCAATGCCCATCGCCAGACTGTCGGCGTCCGCCACCCCGCCTCCGGCAGATACGCCAACCGCCATGCCTTCCGGAATGTTGTGCGCGATGATGGCGAACACGAACAGCCAGATTCGCGGTGGAATCACCGGATGCTCCAACGTGCCGACGAGCATCTCCGGCGAGGCACCGCAAATGCGCCGATCCACCAGATACAGACCGAACGCACCGAGCAGGATGCCAAAGCAGATCAGGCCACTGGCGGCCCACGGCGTCAGGCCAAGGCTCTCAGCCGCAGCTATGCCCGGCACGATCAACGAAAACGCCGTCGCCGCCAGCATCACCCCGGCACCAAATCCCAGCAAGGTGTCGCTGAGTGCCTGCGGCATGCGCCGTATCACCAGCACCGGCACCGCGCCAAGCGCCGTGCCCAAGGCGCAGATGGCACCGCCCTGCAAGGCTCGTAACAGCCTCGGTTCCAGATTCAGCCATTGCAAAGCGTGGGCGACCAGTAAAGTCATACCCGCCAACAGCAACAGCGAACCCACCGCGTAACGAAACATGCGCCCACTGCCAATCGCCAGTGTTTCCGTGCCCATAGTCAGCCCTGATTGTTTTTATTGAAGGCTTAAACCAGTGCGGCCTGATAGCGCGCAGCAACTTCCGGCCAGTTGATCACGTTGTAGAACGCGTTGATGTATTCCGGGCGACGGTTCTGGTAACGCAGGTAGTAAGCGTGCTCCCAGACATCGAGGCCAAGGATCGGGGTGTTGCCGTTCATCAACGGGCTGTCCTGGTTGCCGCTGCTTTCCACGACCAGTTTTTTATCCGGTGTCACGCTCAGCCACGCCCAGCCGCTGCCAAAACGGGTCAGCGCGGCTTTGGTGAACGCTTCCTTGAAACTGTCGAGTCCGCCCAGTTGCTCGTCGATGGCCTTGGCCAGCGCGCCGCTGGGCTTGCCGCCACCGTTGGGCACCATCACTTCCCAGAACAGCGAATGGTTGGCGTGGCCGCCGCCCTGATTGATCACCGCCGCGCGAAGTTTTTCCGGCAGTTGCTGCACGCTGGCGACGAGTTTTTCTACCGGCCACTCGGCGAACTCGGTGCCTTCCACGGCGGCGTTGAGGTTGTTGATGTAGGTCTGGTGATGCTTGGTGTAATGGATTTCCATGGTCTGCGCATCGATGTGCGGCTCGAGGGCATCGTAGGCGTAAGGCAAGGCAGGCAAGGTAAAAGCCATTTCAATGGACTCCATACTGATGAGAAGTTGAGGCGCGGCGGGCATTGCCGGTGTCCGGATGCAGCAGGCGCTGGGTGCGTGGGTATTCGCCGTGCTCGCTGATGAAGTTCAACAGTTCGACATAGGTCTTGCTGCTCTGGCGCAGCGCCGCCTCACGCAGGGCCGGACGCAAGCGCTCGTCCTGCATGGTCTGCAACAAACGTTGATGGATGGCACAGAGATATTCGGCGCTCTCCTCCGGTTGGTTCAGGCGCAGATGCAGGTCAGCCAGGTTGTGATGTGAGACGACGCAGGCCGCCACCGCTTCGTCGGCATCCGCCCAGCGTTCGAACAACACTTGCGCCAGGGCCAGGGCTTGCAGGTAAGCCTCGCGGGCGTCGATCAGTTCGCCCAGCATGAAGCAGCGATTGGCCCGTTCGATCGTGCGTTTCCAGTGCTCCATGATGAGCCTCCAAAGCGGTTGCGGGGTTTACACGCCGCCGGCGGTGAGTTTCTCGGGGTTGAGCAACTCTTTCAGCTGGCTGCGCGACAGGCGGGTGTGTTCCAGGGCGACGTCGATCACCGCACAGCCTTCCTTGCAGGCGTTAGCGCGCAACGGATCTGGCGACTCATCCAGCGCCGGCTTTCGAGGTAGGGCTGCTCGTGCAAGGCAGAACTCATGATCCGTGACTCGTCCGGAAATGAGATTTATTATTAGATGATAATGAGAACCAAAACAAGCGTTCGAGTTTGCGCTGTTCATTTGTGGGAGCGAGCCTGCTCGCGAATGCGCCGTGTCAGCCAGCACATTTGCAACTGATCCACCGCTTTCGCGAGCAGGCTCGCTCCCACAGGGGATTTGTGCGAAGCGAATAAAAAAGGCGCGCCATCCACAACGGATGGCGCGCCTTTTTTTGTTGGCGGATTCGCGGCTTAGCTGCCGGCGACAGTCATCCGCTCGATCAACACAGACCCGGTGCGAATGTTGCTGCGCAGTTCCAGATCATTACCCACTGCGACAATCTGCTTGAACATGTCACGCATGTTGCCGGCGATGGTCACTTCCTGCACGGCGAACTGGATCTCGCCGTTTTCCACCCAGAAGCCCGCAGCGCCGCGCGAATAGTCACCGGTGACCATGTTCAGGCCATGGCCCATCAACTCGGTGACCAGCAATCCCCGGCCCATACGCTTGAGCAGTGCTGCCTGATCCTCGTCGCCATGGGTGACGAACAGGTTGTGCACCCCGCCCGCGTTGGCGGTGCTCGGCATGCCCAGTTTCCGTCCGGAATAGGTGCCGAGGATGTAGGAGACCAACTCGCCCTTTTCGACGAACGGTTTCGCGTAAGTCGCCAGGCCATCACCGTCGTAGGAAGCACTGCCCATGGCACGCATCAGATGCGGACGCTCATCAATGGTCAGCCATTCCGGGAACAGCTTCTGCCCCAGTGTGCCTTCCAGAAACGACGATTTGCGATACAGGCTGCCGCCGGATACTGCCGAGAGGAAGCTGCCGAACAGACCGCCCGCCAGTTCGGCGGAAAACAGCACCGGCACTTCGCAGGTCGGCACCGGCCGCGCGCCCAGACGGCTCGCCGCCCGTTGCGCGGCACGCTGGCCGATGCTCACCGGATCGGCGAGCAGACTGCCCTGGCGATTGACGTCATACCAGTAATCGCGCTGCATCTGTCCGTCAGCTTCGGCGATCATCACGCAACTCAGGCTGTGCCGGGTCGACGCGTAACCGCCGATGAAACCGTGGCTGTTGCCATAAACCCGGCAGCCCTGATGGGTGCTGAGGGTGGTGCCGTCGGCGTTCTTGATCCGCGCATCGGCATCGAACGCGGCTGCCTCGCAGAGCAAAGCCTTCTCAATGGCCTGTTCCGGGGTGATGTCCCATTCGTGGAACAGGTCGAAATCCTGCACATCCCTGGCCATCAGTGCGGCGTCGGCCAGACCCGAGGCTTCGTCCTCGGAGGTGTGTTTGGCTATCGCGAGTGCTGCAGCGACGGTTTCACGAATCGCCTCCGGCCCGGTGGCCGAGGTGCTGGCCGAGCCTTTGCGCTGGCCGACGTACAGGGTGATGCCAAAACCCTGATCACGATTGAATTCAACGGTTTCGACCTCGCGCTGACGCACCGAGGTCGACAGCCCCTGCTCCAGCGACACCGCGACTTCACAGGCGCTGGCGCCTTGGCGCTTGGCTTCGGCGATGATCTGCTCGACCTGTTCTTGCAGTGCCGGCAATGCCTGCGGGCCGACGCTTTGAACTGCACTCATGCTCATCTCCACTCAAATTCTGCTTTCGGCTGGGGTCATCGAGCGACCGGGCCGGACAAGCGGCCCCCGACTGGTTATCATGGCGGCGTTTCTTTGCGGACTGCCACCATGGTTGATTCTTACGACGACTCCCTCGATACGGGAGAAAAAAGCAAATCTCAGGTCAAACGCGAGTTGCATGCGCTGGTTGACCTCGGCGAGCGCCTGACCACACTCAAGCCTGATCTGGTCGCCAAACTGCCGTTGACCGACGCTTTGCGCCGGGCATTGGCCGATGCGCCCAAGCACACCGCGAACATCGCGCGTAAACGGCATTTGCAGTTCATCGGCAAACTGATGCGCGACCAGGACACTGACGCGATTCTGACTCTGCTCGATCAACTCGATGCCTCCACTCGCCAGTACAACGAGCGTTTCCATAATCTGGAACGCTGGCGTGACCGCCTGATCGCGGGCGATGACGCCGTGCTGGAGAAATTCGTCATCGAGTACCCGGACGCCGATCGCCAGCAATTGCGTTCCCTGATCCGTCAGGCCCAGCATGAGGTTGCGCAAAACAAACCACCTGCTTCGAGCCGCAAGATCTTCAAATACATTCGGGAGCTGGACGAGACTCAACGCGGCCTGCGTTGAAAATCGCCACCGGGTGGCCGTCCTGCGCGCCACCCGAAAGCCCCACCGTTCTTATGCGCCCGTGCCACCCACGGTAATCGCATCGATTTTCAGCGTTGGCTGGCCGACACCCACCGGCACCGACTGCCCATCCTTACCGCACGTACCCACACCGCTATCCAGCGCCAGATCGTTACCAACCATCGACACCCGGCTCATCGCCTCGGGGCCGTTGCCGATCAATGTCGCGCCTTTGACCGGTGCGGTGATCTTGCCGTCCTCGATCAGATAAGCCTCGCTCGTCGAGAACACGAACTTGCCGCTGGTGATATCGACCTGACCGCCGCCGAGGTTGGCGCAGTAGATGCCCTTCTTCACCGAAGCGATGATTTCCGCCGGATCACTTTCGCCACCGAGCATGTAGGTGTTGGTCATGCGTGGCATCGGCAGATGCGCATAGGATTCGCGACGACCGTTACCGGTGCGCGCCACGCCCATCAGCCGCGCATTGAGCTTGTCTTGCATGTAGCCCTTGAGCACGCCGTTTTCGATCAGCGTGGTGCACTCGGTTGGTGTGCCTTCGTCATCGACGCTCAGCGAACCGCGACGACCGCTCAAGGTGCCGTCATCGACGATGGTGCAAAGCTTGGAGGCAACCATTTCGCCCATGCGCCCGCTATAGGCCGAGCTGCCCTTGCGGTTGAAATCGCCTTCCAGACCGTGACCGACCGCTTCGTGCAGCAGCACCCCGGACCAGCCGGAACCCAGCACCACCGGCAAGGTACCGGCCGGCGCTGGAATTGCTTCAAGGTTGACCAGTGCCTGGCGCAGCGCTTCGCGGGCATAACCCATGGCGCGGTCTTCGGCGAGGAAGTAGCGGTAATCGGTACGCCCGCCGCCGCCATGCCCGCCGCGTTCGCGCCGGCCGTTCTGCTCAACGATGACGCTGACATTGAAGCGCACCAGCGGTCGCACGTCGGCGGCCAGGCCACCGTCGGTGGAGGCCACCAGAATCCGCTCCCAGACCCCGGCCATGCTCACGCTGACCTGCTGAATCCGTGGATCGAGTGCGCGGGTGGCGACGTCGATGCGTTTGAGCAACTCGACTTTTTCCGCGCGGCTGAGCACTTCCAGCGGGTTATCCGGCGCGTACAGCTGCGCGACGTCCTGGCTGGTGAATGCCTGCACGGTGCCGTTCTGTCCGGCACGGGAGATCGAACGCGCGGCGCGGGCCGCTGCGCCGAGGGCCTCGAGGGTGATCGCGTTGCTGTAGGCAAAACCGGTCTTCTCACCGGACTGTGCACGCACGCCGACACCCTGATCGAGGTTGAAGCTGCCTTCCTTGACGATGCCGTCTTCCAACGCCCATGACTCGGAAATCTGGCCCTGGAAATACAGGTCGGCGGCATCGATGCCCGGTCCGGCCAGATCGCCGAGCACGCCTTGCAGGCTCTCGATCGTGACACCGCCGGGTGCCAACAGGTGATCACTGACTGAGGACAACAACTCGCTCATAGGTTTACGCCTTAAATTCGTGTTCTGAAGCAGGCCGCTGGGCGCCCTGCGAGAAAAACCGCCGATGACGCGTCACCGGCATGCGCGCCCGGATGGACGCTTGTTCATCGCTGTCGCGGGCGGCCAGCAACACCGCCTCGCCTTGATCCTGTTGGGCCAGTACGCGCCCCCACGGGTCGACAATCGCCGCATGCCCGAAGGTTTCACGCGGTCCGGGATGGCTGCCGCCCTGCGCGGCCGCCAGGATATAACACTGTGTTTCGATGGCCCGCGCGCGGATCAGTACATCCCAGTGCGCGGCGCCGGTCACGGCCGTAAACGCCGACGGTGCAGTAATCAATTCGGCACCGGCGGCACGCAATTCACTGTACAGCTCCGGGAAACGCAAGTCGTAACACACGCTCAGACCGACTCGCCCCACCGGCGTATCCGCCACCACTACATTACCGCCATAAGCATAGTCATCGGATTCACGGTACCGGCCGCGATTGTCGGCGACATCGACATCGAACAGATGCAGCTTGTCATAGCGCGCGACCACCTCGCCGTGCTCGTTGATCAGCAATGAGCAGGCATTGGCTTTGGCCGTGGGTTGACCCAACGGTGGCAACGGCAACGTGCCGGCGACTATCCATAAGGTGAGGTCGCGGGCGGTCTGTTTCAACCATGGCAGGATCGGCCCTTCGCCCAAGGCCTCGGCGCGGCCGATATCGGCGACGTCGCGACGGCCCATGGCGGCGAAGTTTTCCGGCAGCACCGCGAGTTTCGCCCCGCCGGCGGCGGCCTGTTCAAGCAGGCGCCGGGCCTGGGCCAGATTGGCCGGCACGTCGCTCTGGCTGACCATTTGAATCACCGCTAAAGACATGGCCGCTCCCCGGGATTTGCATATGACTGTGTAGGAGCTGCCGAAGGCTGCGATCTGTTGATTTTTTTTAAGAGCCAGATCAAAAGATCGCAGCCTTCGGCAGCTCCTACACGGGTAGTGTCTGCTAGTTAAAAAGGCTTGTCGAAGGTGATTTTCGGCTCTTTCCATGGGCCTTTGACGGTGTACTTGACGCTGGCGAAGCGCGCGACGCGGTCGCCGATCAGCTTGTCGATGAGGAACAGCGCGCCGCCGACCGCCGGTGCGCCGACGAGCAACGCGGCGATCGGCAGGTTGTTGGTCACCGGCAAGGTCACCAGCAATTTCGCATCGACCTTGTCACCAACCAGATCCAGCGTGCCGTCCAGCTCAAGGTTGCTCGAAGGCCCGGTCAGGCGAATCGGCTCACGTGTCACGTAGACACCATTGTTCGCCACCAGCAAACCTTTGACCCGGTCGTAGCTCAGGCCTTTGCCGAACAGGTCGGAGAAGTCCAGACGCAGGCGCCGGCCGATCGAGTTGAAGTTGAGCAGGCCGAACACCCGCAGCGCCTGAGCACCGCCTTCCACTTCAACGAACTGGCCTTTGTTCAGCGAGGCATCGAGGGTGCCGGAGAAGCGCTTGGTCGCCAGCCACGCCGGCGAGCCCGGCCAACGGCCGTCGACATCCATATGGAATTCTTCGCTGGTCACGCTCGGCGCGAAGCCCCAGCCTTTGAGCACGTCGGCCAGATTCTTGCCGCCAATGCGGCCCTTGTACCAACTGCTGGTCGCCCCCGGCGCGCCTTCCCAGCCGCCGTTGCCTTGCAGCAGGATACCCTTGAGGCCCATGTCGAGGTTGTTCAGCGCGATGCCCTTGGCGGTCGGCCGCACTTTCAGCGACCAGCCACCGACCAGATCGGGGCCGAGGAACAACTGATTGAGGGTGATATCCAGCGCCGGGATTTTCGTCGGGTCGACCGACGCCAATGGATCCGGCGCATTCTCGTCAGCCTGCACCGCCGGGTCCGGCGCCGGCAGTTTCACGTATTGCAGATTCACCGCAATCGGTACGCCCTTGGCATCCGGCAGGCTGGCGCTGCCCTTGGCCTGTTGGCTATCCAGCGCCAGGTTCCACGCGCCTGGCTTGCGATTGATCTGCACCGAAGCCTGATCCAGCGTGGTGCCGAACGCGGTCAATTTGCCGACCTTGATGTCAGCACTGCTCAGCAGTTGTTTGGCGCTGCCGCCCGGATCCCCGCCAGCGTACTTGCTGGCCAGATCCTGCCACGGCGCGACGTCCAGTTCCGACAGCACCCCGCGAATGCGCAGGCCCTTGGCGCCCGGCAACACCGCTTCGCCAGCGCCGAGAAACAGTTCGCCACGGCCGTCGGCGAAATTGCTCGGCGGCGCAGCAAAAGTGAAATTGGCCAGTTGATCGTAATTGAACCAGTAACGCCGCTCCTGCCCTTGCAGGGTCATGCGAAACACTGTGTCGCGCCCGACATCGGCGGTCATGCCGAACGGCGCCGGCAGATCCACCGCCACGCCTTTGAGGCTGGAGCTGACCAGCAACTGGCTGTCGGCCCCGGAAAGATTCAGCTGCAACTGATACGGAATCGTCCCGGACACCGGCAACGGCTGGGTCACGCCCAGCCAATCGGTGAGCTTTTTCACTTCAACCTGCCCCGACGCCGCAACCCGGGTCTTGATCTGGTTGGGGCTGCCATCAGCGAAGATCTGCGCAGTGACCGCTTTGTCGAAGGCCCGTGCAGAGATGTTCTGGCCGCTGAGGCCTTTATTGCTGTCGAAGCGGAAATCGCCCTTGAGCTGGCTCAGTTCGAGCTTCGGTTCGGCCAGTTTCAGCCGCGCGTTGGCCGTTTTGAAATCGACGAGGATTTTCGGCTGCTCGCCCTTGGCCAGCGGAATATCCAGCTTGAGCTTGCCATTCAGATCACCCGCGCCCTCCCAACCGGCAAAGGTCTCACCAGTGCCGATCGGCGCATCCTGAAGAATCTTCAAGCCGTCGCCCAGGCCACCGGCAAATGCGCCATCCAGGAACAAATGCGAGTTCTGCCCGGCCGGTACATGAGGAATATTGACGAAGACATCGCTGACTTGGGTGTCGAGCAACTGGCCTTTGCTGGCCCAGATGCGCACGCCGCTGTCTTCGATGAACACATCGCCGCTGACTTTGCTCACATGCGGCCAGCCCGGCTGAAACGCCAGCTCGGCGTCGTGCACTTTGAAGAACAGGCTGATGCTGCGATCAGCCTCGCCAGCGTTCTTGCTCAGCGAGCCCTGATACTGGAAGAAGCCCTGGTCCACTGCGCCTTTGAGGATCGCTGTGCGCAGCCACTCATCAAGCGCCGGGCTCAACACCGCCGGCAGGTATTTCGCGGTGTAGCGACCGTCGCCATCAACCAGGCCGACGCGCAGGTCCATGTAGTCTTCCTGGCTATGGTCAAAGTGCAGGCGAATGAGGAAATCGCCGGCAATCTTTCCCTCCTCGCCCAATACCTTGAGGTATGGCGCAATCAGGGTGAAGCCATCCTTGTCGAGCTTCCAGGTCAGCCGCGCATTGGCCTGCAGGTATTGCCATGGCTTGGCGAAAATCGGATCGAGGTGCAGGACGAAGTCCTTGCTGTCGAGGCGCAACTCGCCGCCGTCGAGGTTGCCACTCAGGCTGCCACTGACATTGCGCGCCGCCGGAGCGCCGTGGTAGGCATCGAAACCGACGTTGTCGAGGTTGGCGGCAAAGCCGAATTTGTTGCCATCGGTGGCGGTCGGGCGGAAGTCCAGCAACACGTTACGCAGGCCGCCGGTTACCTTCAAACGCTCGACCACTGTGGCGAAGCTTTGTGGCAACGGCCCCAGCGCATTGAGCAGCGGCGTGATCGGGGTCAGATCGAGGCGATCGGCCTGCAAATGCCAGAGCTCTTCAGCCTTGGCGCTGGCGCGAGTCTGCTGCACCTGCACATGGGATTCCCAGCGGGTGTCGCCGAAGCTCATCGCCAGTGAATCAAGAGTGACTTTCACCCCTTCGGCTGTGTTGCGGTAATAGGCGTTGAGCGCCAGATTGCTGATCTGGATCGGCTTGCGCTCGGCGTAGGCACCGGTCACTTGCGGCGCATTCAGGCGCAACGCGGCGCTTTGCAACGCGCCTTCGGCCCAATCGACCCAGAGTTCGCCGCCGGCCTTGATCTCGGAAAAATTCCATTGCTGGGTCAGGCGCTCTGGCAGCCATTTCGCCCAGTCGCTCTGCGGCAGACTGGCATAGCCCTCGATGGCGCTGTTCTGCCACTGATCAGGACGCAGCTGGCTGCGCAGGCTCAGCGCGACAGGCTGGCCATCGGGCAAGGTCAGACGCGCGTCGAGACGCTGGCGGCTGGCGCCGGTACGCAGATTGAGGCCGACATAGGTGAGCGTCATGGGCGGGTGATCGAGCGGTTGCAGGGTCACCTGGCTGTCGAGCACCGACAATTGTCTGATCATCTGCGAGCGCTGGAACAGTTGCGCCGCATCGAACGGCTGATCCTTCTGCACCGGCAGCCCTTCCAGCGCCCAGGTACCGTCTTCGGCTTCCTTGAGGCTGATCTTCAAACCGTTGAGTTCGATATGCGCGAGGCGTACTTCGCGGGCGAGCAAGCTGCCCCACATATCCGGCACTACCCGTACGCGGTCGAGGCGCAGCGCGTTGGCGCCGTCGCCGACCATCACGTCATGGGCCATCAGGATCGGCGCGAAACCGCTCCAGTTGCCTTCCAGCTCACCGATCTGCAAGGGCATGCCGAGGGCGGCGCTGGCCTTGTCTTCGATGTCGGCGCGGTATTCCGCCACCAGAGGGGTCAGCTCGCGGCCGAGGCTGACGTACAACGCCATCAACACCAGAACCAACGCGCACAGGCCCAGCCCCCAGCGGGTGAGTGCGGCCAGAATGCGTGTCAGACGCTCCATGTCAGTTGGCTCCCATGGCAAAAAAACTGCGAAAAGCTGAGGCCAGCCGCGTTGAATGAAGGGTGATGCAGGGTTTCAGAGCAGCACCACGTCATATTGTTCCTGGGAATACATGGTTTCCACCTGGAAGCGTATGGTGCGACCGATGAAGCCTTCAAGCTCGGCGACGTTACCGGACTCTTCATCGAGCAGACGATCGACCACCTTCTGGTTGGCCAGCACCCGGTAACCCTCGGCCTGATAGGCCCGCGCCTCGCGGAGAATCTCGCGGAAGATCTCGTAACAGATGGTTTCGGCGGTTTTCAGTTTGCCCCGTCCCTGGCAACTGCTGCACGGTTCGCACAGTACCTGCTCAAGGCTTTCGCGGGTGCGCTTGCGGGTCATCTGCACCAGGCCCAACTCGGTGATGCCGATGATGTTGGTCTTGGCGTGGTCGCGCTCCAGCTGTTTCTCCAGAGTGCGCAGGACCTGACGCTGGTGCTCTTCATCTTCCATGTCGATGAAGTCGATGATGATGATCCCGCCGAGATTGCGCAGGCGCATCTGCCGGGCGATCGCCGTGGCCGCTTCGAGATTGGTCTTGAAAATGGTTTCTTCGAGGTTGCGATGACCGACGAACGCCCCGGTGTTGACGTCGATGGTGGTCATGGCTTCCGCCGGATCGATCACCAGATAGCCGCCAGACTTCAGCGGCACCTTGCGCTCCAGCGCGCGCTGGATTTCGTCTTCGACACCGTACAGATCGAAGATCGGTCGTTCACCCGGGTAGTGTTCCAGACGATCAGCGATTTCCGGCATCAGTTCGGCGACGAATTGCGTGGTTTTCTGGAAGGTTTCCCGCGAGTCGATGCGAATTTTCTCGATCTTCGGATTGACCAGGTCACGCAGGGTGCGCAGGGCCAGGCCGAGGTCTTCGTAGATCACGCTCGGCGCGGCGATGGTCTTGATCTGCTCGTTGATCTGGTCCCAGAGGCGCCGCAGGTAACGGATGTCCATGAGGATTTCATCAGCGCCCGCGCCTTCCGCGGCCGTGCGCAGAATGAAACCGCCGGCCTCCTTGATGCCTTCTTTGGCCACGCAATCACTGACCACCTGCTTGAGGCGCTCGCGCTCGGCTTCGTCTTCGATCTTCAGGGAAATGCCGACATGAGCGGTGCGCGGCATGTACACCAGATAACGCGAAGGGATCGACAGTTGTGTGGTCAGGCGTGCGCCTTTGGAGCCGATCGGGTCTTTGGTGACTTGCACCACCAGACTTTGGCCTTCGTGCACCAGCGAACTGATGCTTTCCACCGCCGGGCCTTCACGCAGGGAGATTTCGGCGGCGTGAATGAAAGCCGCACGATCGAGGCCGATGTCAACAAATGCCGCCTGCATGCCCGGCAGGACGCGAACGATCTTGCCTTTATAGATGTTGCCGACGATCCCGCGTTTCTGCGTGCGCTCGACGTGGACTTCTTGCAGCACACCGTTTTCGACCACCGCCACGCGCGATTCCATCGGCGTGATGTTGATCAGAATCTCTTCACTCATGGCAGGATCTCGTTCAGGCATGTTCACGATAGTGGCCGCATCTGGATTCGTACGACGCTCAGGGCGTGTTCAGGTTTTGCCAACAGGGTATGCCGAAATGGCCCAACACCTCGCAGGTTTCGCACAACGGCAAGCCGACCACCGCCGAGTAGCTGCCTTCGAGCCCGGCGACAAACACCGCACCCAGGCCCTGAATGCCATAGCCGCCGGCCTTGTCGCGCGGTTCGCCACTGGCCCAGTAGGCAGCGGCCTCATCGCGGCTGATGGTGCGGAAACGCACGCGACTGCGCACCACCCGCGACTCGCAGCGCTCGCCTTCAAGCACGGCGATGGCGGTCAGCACTTCGTGTTCGTTGCCGGACAACATCATCAGCATGGCGCATGCATCGGCTTCGTCCACCGGTTTGCCAAGTATTTTGCCGTCGAGCACCACTGCGGTGTCGGCGCCAAGCACGCAGAACGGCTGATCAGAGACGACCGAACAGCGACCGGCCTCAGCCTTGCCACGCGCAAGGCGTTCGACATAGGCCGAAGGGGACTCTTCAGGAAGCGGGGTTTCGTCGATGTCCGCGCTGATGGCGGAGAACTGCACGCCGATCTGCGTGAGCAATTCACGGCGACGCGGTGAGCCGGAGGCGAGGTAAAGCAGTTTCATCAAAACATCTCCCTGTTCAGTGCCCTGCTTCACCGGCTCAATAGATTCTGTAGCGTCGGCACATCCCGCGAAGGGCGAAGCTGACCCACGGCCAGAGCAAGGCACTGACCAGCGCCGGCAAGACCAGCGCCAGGGTTGGCTGACGGTTGCCGGTCAGAGCGCTCAGCCACAGTTGCGCCAACTGTGCGAGGCCGAAGATCACCAGGATCACCAGGCACTGCTGCCACATCGGGAACATGCGCAGACGCTGCTGCAACGACAACACGAGGAAAGTAAT
Source organism: Pseudomonas sp. H1_G08 (assembly GCF_054681355.1). Lineage (NCBI taxonomy): Bacteria > Pseudomonadati > Pseudomonadota > Gammaproteobacteria > Pseudomonadales > Pseudomonadaceae > Pseudomonas > Pseudomonas sp. H1_G08. The sequence goes on along the minus strand of NZ_CP162822.1, from coordinate 5,762,289 downwards.
CAGGGTCAGGATCAGCGCGTTCTGCCCGAGCAGGTCGCCCTGCAGGACATCTTCGGCCAGTCCCAGACAGAAGGCGGTGACCATGCCGACGGTGTGCGGCATGTACAGCGCCCAGAAGGTCACGAGCAAGGCCAGCCACAGCGGGCGAAGGATTTCCATGAAGATCGGCAACGGTGAAACGCTGAGCAGGATGCCGACGAAGAACGTCAGCCAGATCATCCAGCTGTTTCCGGATTTTTTCGCGCCGACCATTATTCTCGTCCCCCGGTAGTCGCTGGCGGTTTTGCCGGTGGTTTGCTCGCGGCCGGCGGTTTGGCAGCGGCCGGAGCGGCAGCGGGCGGTTTGCTCGCGGCAGGCTTGGCAGGCGTGGTGGCAGGCGCCGCTGCTTCAGCGGCCGGCGCTGCGGTAGCGGTCGACGGCGTGGCAGGCATGATCAACGGTTTCGGCACGCTGGCCGGCAACATCGGGCCGCCGCCGTGGGCATCGAGCTGTTCCTGCGCCTGGGCGGCGTCATTGGCGCGTTCCTCGGCGGTGCGGCTGTCGCTGAACACCAGCAGCAGGTAGCGGCTGCGGTTCAGGGCGGCGGTAGGTACCGCACGGACAATGGCAAACGGTTGGCCGGAATCGTGGATGACTTCCTTGACCGTGGCCACCGGATAACCAGCGGGGAATCGCTGGCCGAGGCCGGAGCTGACCAGCAGGTCGCCCTCTTTGATGTCCGCCGTGTCGGCGACATGACGCAATTCCAGGCGCTCAGGGTTGCCGGTGCCACTTGCAATCGCGCGCAGACCGTTACGATTCACCTGCACCGGAATGCTATGGGTGGTGTCGGTCAGCAGCAGAACGCGCGAGGTGTACGGCATCAATTCGACCACCTGGCCCATCAGCCCGCGTGCATCGAGCACCGGTTGGCCGAGCACCACGCCGTCGCGCTCACCTTTGTTGATGATGATGCGATGGGTGAAGGGGTTGGGGTCCATGCCGATCAACTCGGCCACTTCGACCTTTTCATTGACCAGTGCGGAGGAGTTGAGCAACTCGCGCAGCCGAACGTTCTGCTCGGTCAGGGCCGCGAGCTTTTGCATGCGTCCCTGCAACAGCAGGTTTTCGGTCTTGAGTTTTTCGTTTTCGGCGACGAGCTCGGTGCGGCTGCCGAACTGACTGGCGACCCCTTCCCATAAGCGGCCGGGCAGGTCAGTGATCCAGTAGGCATCCATGAGCACCAGCGACGCTTGCTTGCGCGCGGGCTTGAGCAGGTCGAAACGTGCATCGACCACCATCAGCGCGACCGCGAGCACGGCCAGCACCAACAGGCGCACGCCCAACGAAGGGCCTTTGGTGAAAAGCGGTTTAATAAGCCGCTCCTCCCAGGCAAATGTTCTGTTTATTCATACGGCATCAAACCGGCCTGGATGAAGACTGACAGAAGATAAACGCCAACAGGCAGCACTGCAAAGTGCTGCCTGTGCGCTCACCCACGTATTGCATTCGAAGCTTATTCGCTCGAAAGCAGATCCATGGTGTGCTTATCCATCATTTCCAGCGCACGGCCACCGCCGCGAGCAACGCAAGTCAGCGGATCTTCGGCAACGATCACCGGCAGACCGGTTTCCTGGGCCAGCAACTTGTCGAGGTCACGCAGCAGCGCGCCACCACCGGTCAGCACCAGGCCACGCTCGGCGATGTCGGAAGCCAGTTCCGGCGGCGATTGCTCCAGCGCGCTTTTCACCGCCTGAACGATGGTTGCCAGCGACTCTTGCAGAGCCTCGAGCACTTCGTTCGAGTTCAGGGTGAATGCGCGTGGAACGCCTTCGGCCAGGTTGCGACCGCGAACATCGACTTCGCGCACTTCGCCGCCCGGGTAGGCCGTACCGATTTCCTGCTTGATGCGCTCGGCGGTGGATTCACCGATCAGGCTGCCGTAGTTGCGGCGCACGTAGGTGATGATCGCTTCGTCGAAACGGTCGCCGCCGACACGTACGGATTCGGCGTAAACCACACCGTTCAGGGAGATCAGGGCGATCTCGGTGGTACCACCACCGATATCCACGACCATCGAACCGCGCGCTTCTTCAACCGGCAGACCGGCACCGATCGCAGCAGCCATCGGCTCTTCGATCAGGAACACTTCACGGGCACCGGCGCCAAGGGCCGATTCACGGATGGCGCGACGCTCAACCTGGGTGGACTTGCATGGAACGCAGATCAGCACACGAGGGCTGGGCTGCAGGAAACTGTTTTCGTGAACCTTGTTGATAAAGTACTGCAGCATCTTTTCGCAGACGCTGAAGTCGGCGATCACGCCATCCTTCATCGGACGAATGGCAGCAATGTTGCCCGGCGTACGGCCGAGCATGCGCTTGGCCTCGGTGCCGACAGCAACGACACTTTTCTGGTTACCGTGTGTCCGAATGGCCACAACCGATGGCTCATTCAGGACGATACCGCGCTCGCGCACGTAAATAAGGGTGTTGGCAGTGCCCAGGTCAATGGAAAGATCGCTGGAAAACATGCCACGCAGTTTCTTGAACATGGGAAAGGGACCCTAGGCAACGCGTGGGTAAAAAAGTGCGGCAAACTCTAACAACGACAGGGATTTTGGGCAAGGCGCCAATATGTTAAATTGGCCGCTTTTCTGTGCACCAAGCCCCACAATCGCGGCCTTATGACCGTAGAAGTGCGGTAGTGTTCCGACAATCTAACACACGGACGCCGTCCGTTCTGTTTTCCACTGGAGAATCCCGATGGCGCTAGAACGCTCCGACGTGGAAAAAATCGCGCATCTGGCCTGCCTTGGCCTCAACGATGCCGATCTTCCGCACATTACTTCCGCCCTCAACAGCATTCTCGGGCTGGTCGACGAAATGCAGGCCGTTGATACCGACGGTATCGAGCCGCTGGCCCACCCCCTGGAAGCCAGTCAGCGCCTGCGCGCCGACGTGGTGACCGAGACGAATAATCGCGAGGCCTACCAGTCCATCGCACCAGCGGTCGAAAACGGCCTGTATCTGGTTCCGAAAGTCATCGACTAAAGGGAAAGAGCCTGCAATGCATCAAATGACTCTGGCCGAGATCGCCCGCGATCTCGCCGATAAAAAGTTTTCCTCCGAAGAGCTGACCAAAGTCCTGCTGGCGCGTATTACCCAGCTCGACCCGCAGCTCAACAGTTTCATCAGCCTCACCGAGGATCTGGCCATCGAGCAGGCGAAAGCCGCCGATGCACGCCGGGCCAATGGTGAGAGCGGCGCCCTGCTCGGCGCGCCGATCGCCCACAAAGACCTGTTCTGCACCCTGGGCATCCGCACCAGCTGCGGCTCGAAGATGCTCGACAACTTCAAAGCTCCGTATGACGCCACTGTCGTTGCGAAACTGGCAGCTGCCGGCGCCGTGACCCTGGGCAAGACCAACATGGACGAATTCGCCATGGGTTCGGCCAACGAGTCGAGCTGGTACGGCGCAGTGAAAAACCCGTGGAACCTGGAACACGTGCCGGGCGGTTCGTCCGGTGGTTCCGCCGCCGCCGTGGCCGCTCGCCTGCTGCCTGCCGCCACCGCAACCGACACCGGCGGCTCGATCCGTCAGCCGGCGGCGTTCACCAACCTCACCGGCCTGAAGCCGACCTACGGTCGCGTTTCGCGCTGGGGCATGATTGCCTACGCTTCCAGCCTCGATCAGGGCGGCCCGTTGGCACGCACGGCCGAAGACTGCGCGATTCTGCTGCAAGGCATGGCCGGCTTCGACCCGAACGACTCCACCAGCATCGATGAGCCGGTTCCGGATTACTCCGCCAGCCTCGGCGATTCGCTGCAAGGCCTGCGCATCGGCGTGCCGAAGGAATACTTCAGCGCCGGTCTAGACCCGCGCATTGCCGAGCTGATCCAGAACAGCATCCAGCAGTTGCAGAAGCTCGGTGCGGTGATCAAGGAAATCAGCCTGCCGAACATGCAGCACGCCATTCCTGCGTACTACGTGATCGCCCCGGCAGAAGCGTCTTCCAACCTGTCGCGTTTCGACGGCGTGCGTTTCGGCCATCGCTGCGAAAACCCGGAAAACCTTATCGACCTGTACAAGCGCTCCCGTGGCGAAGGCTTCGGCGCGGAAGTACAGCGCCGGATCATGGTCGGTGCCTACGCGCTGTCCGCCGGTTACTACGACGCCTACTACCTGAAAGCGCAGAAGATCCGTCGTCTGGTGAAGAACGATTTCATGGCTGCGTTCAATGAAGTCGACATCATCCTCGGCCCGACAACGCCGAACCCGGCCTGGAAGCTTGGCGCGAAGAACAGCGACCCGGTCGCTGCCTATCTGGAAGACGTCTACACCATCACCGCCAACCTCGCCGGCCTGCCGGGCCTGTCGATGCCGGCCGGTTTTGTCGACGGTCTGCCGGTGGGCGTGCAGTTGCTCGCGCCGTACTTCCAGGAAGGCCGCCTGTTGAACGTTGCCCACCAGTATCAGCTCAACACTGACTGGCACACCCGCACCCCAACCGGCTTCTGAGGAGACACACATGCAATGGGAAGTCGTGATCGGGCTGGAGATTCACACTCAGCTCACCACCCGGTCGAAAATCTTTTCCGGTAGTTCCACCACATTCGGTTCCGAGCCGAACACCCAGGCCAGCCTGATCGACCTGGGCATGCCCGGCGTGCTGCCGGTGCTCAACCAGGAAGCGGTGCGCATGGCGGTGATGTTCGGTCTGGCGATTGACGCCGAGATCGGCCAGCACAACGTGTTCGCCCGGAAAAACTATTTCTACCCGGATCTGCCCAAGGGCTACCAGATCAGCCAGATGGAATTGCCGATCGTTGGCAAAGGGCACCTGGACATCGCCCTGGAAGACGGTACGGTCAAACGAGTCGGCATCACCCGCGCGCACCTGGAAGAAGATGCCGGCAAGAGCCTGCACGAAGAATTCAACGGTGCCACCGGCATCGACCTGAACCGTGCCGGCACGCCGCTGCTGGAAATCGTTTCCGAACCGGACATGCGCAGCGCCAAGGAAGCCGTGGCTTACGTCAAGGCGATCCACGCGCTGGTGCGTTACCTGGGCATCTGCGACGGCAACATGGCCGAAGGCTCGCTGCGTTGCGACTGCAACGTCTCGGTACGACCGAAAGGCCAGGTCGAGTTCGGCACTCGCTGCGAGATCAAGAACGTCAACTCGTTCCGTTTCATCGAGAAGGCGATCAACTCCGAGATCCAGCGCCAGATCGAGCTGATCGAAGACGGCGGCAAAGTGATCCAGCAGACCCGCCTGTACGATCCGAACAAGGACGAGACCCGTCCGATGCGTTCGAAAGAGGAAGCCAACGACTACCGTTACTTCCCCGATCCGGACCTGCTGCCGGTGGTCATCGAAGAGTCGTTCCTCGGTGAAGTGCGTGCCACCCTGCCGGAACTGCCACCGCAAAAGCGCGAGCGCTTCCAGAGCCAGTTCGGTCTGTCGGCTTACGACGCCAACGTGCTGGCCACCAGCCGTGAACAGGCGGATTACTTCGAGAAAGTCGCAGCCATCGGTGGCGACGCGAAACTGGCGGCGAACTGGGTGATGGTCGAGTTGGGCAGCCTGCTCAACAAGCAGGGCCTGGACATCGAAGACTCGCCAGTCTCCGCCGAGCAACTGGGCGGCATGCTGCAGCGCATCAAGGACAACACCATCTCCGGCAAGATCGCCAAGGTGGTGTTCGAAGCGATGGCCAATGGTGAAGGCAGTGCTGACGAGATCATCGAGAAGCGCGGCCTCAAGCAAGTCACCGACACCGGCGCGATCTCGGCCGTGCTCGACGAAATGCTCGCGGCCAACGCCGAACAGGTCGAACAGTACCGCGCGGCAGACGAAGCCAAACGCGGCAAGATGTTCGGCTTCTTCGTCGGCCAGGCCATGAAAGCCTCGAAAGGCAAGGCCAACCCGCAGCAGGTGAACGAACTGCTGAAAAGCAAGCTCGAAGGCTGACCACCAATGGAGCCAGATCCAAAGCCTGGCTCCATCCCCTGTGGAAGGGACCTGTGGCGAGGGGATTTATCCCCGTTGGGCCGCGAAGCGGCCCCAATTGCTGAGCTTGATTTGCACCAGATAAACCGAGTTCTCAGTTTTGGGACTGCTGCGCAGTCCAACGGGGATAAATCCCCTCGCCACAGGTCACTCCTACATTTGATCCGGGATACCTTTGAATGAAGCGTCTGTTGCTGAGCAGCGCCCTGCTCTCTCTGCTGGCCGGTTGCGCCAGTACCGACACCATCGACCCGCACGGTTATGACCAGACCGGCGTCGCCTCCTATTACGGAGCCAGGCATCACGGTAAACGCACCGCCAGCGGCGAAGCGTTCAACCAGCATTCCCTGACTGCCGCCCACCGCCAGTTGCCGTTCGGCACGCGGGTGAAGGTCACCAATCTGAAAAACGATGAATCAGTCGTGGTCCGCATCAATGACCGTGGCCCGCACACCCGTGGCCGACTGATCGATCTGTCACGCGAGGCCGCCGATGAGATCGGCATGCTGCGCAGCGGCACCGCACGGGTTCGCGTGCAGGCCCTGGACTGATGGAGCGCCGACCATTTTCGGACTAGCCGATCTGCCGCTGATCAACGTCATCGAACTGCTCAGCGGCCTGTGTCTTTTGCTCATCGGCGCCGAGCTGATGGTGCGCGCCGCCGTGCGTCTGGCCGAGCGCCTGCATGTGCGTCCGTTGATCATCGGCCTGACCATCGTCGCCCTCGGCAGCAGCGCGCCGCAGATGACCGTGAGCCTGCAAGCGGCGTTGACCGACAACCCCGACATCGCCGTCGGCAGCGTGGTCGGCAGCGGCATATTCAATATCCTCGTAACCCTTGGCCTGTCGGCACTGATCATCCCGCTGCGCGTGTCGCGGCAGTTGGTGCGCCTCGATATCCCGCTGATGATCGGCGCCAGCCTGCTGGTATTCATCCTCGCCTGGAATAAGGACCTCGGGCGTTTCGACGGCGTCCTGCTGCTCGGCGCTTTGGCGCTGTACCTCGGTTTGCTGTTGCGTCAGTCGCGACACTCGACCCGGCCCCATGGCGCACGACCACAGGATACGCAGCAATCCTGGTTGATCAGTGTGCTGATGACTTTCGCTGGCCTGGCCATGCTGGTGTTCGCCGGCCGTCTGCTGCTCGGCGCCGCCGTGGTCGTGGCCACCGACCTGGGCCTGTCGGAACGGGTCATCGGCCTGACCGTGGTTGCGGTCGGCACTTCGTTGCCGGAACTGGCGACGTCGCTGATCGCTGCGTTGCGCGGGCAGCGCGACATTGCCGTGGGCAACGTGATCGGCGCCAATCTGTTCAACCTGCTCGGGGTACTCGGGCTGACCGCGCTGCTCGCACCGACGCCGCTTTCCGTCTCCCCCAACGCGCTAGATTTTGACTTGCCGGTGATGCTCGGCGTCGCTGCGCTGTGCCTTCCGGTGTTTTACTCGGGCTACCGCGTGACCCGGGCCGAAGGCTTGCTGCTGCTCGGTTTGTATCTGGTCTACGGGCTGCACGTGGTGTCGTTCACCACTGGTATGCCGCTGGCCGGCAAACTCGAGCGCTTGATGCTGTTTTATGTCCTGCCGGCGCTGCTGACGTTTCTGCTGTTCACGTCGATCCGCGCCTGGCGTCGCCAACACCACAAGAGAGATGTGCCATGAGCGAGTCGAAGCAGTCCGGGGTTGAAATCCGTCGTCAGGTCATGGGCGATGCGTTCGTTGATCGCGCCTTGGGCAACGCCACCGAGTTCACCCAGCCGTTGCAGGATTTCGTCAATGAACACGCCTGGGGTGGCGTGTGGAATCGCGAAGGTTTGTCGCTGAAAACCCGCAGCCTGATTACCCTCGCCGCGCTGACCGCGTTGAAGTGTCCGCAGGAGTTGAAGGGCCACGTGCGCGGTGCGCTGAACAACGGCTGCACGGTGGAAGAGATTCGCGAAGCTCTGCTGCATTGCGCGGTGTATGCCGGCGTACCGGCGGCGATCGATGCGTTTCGCGCGGCGCAGGAAGTGATCGACAGTTATCAGAAACCGCAATGACCGCCTTCGCGAGCAGGCTCGCTCCCACAGTTGGAATGCGTTTCCCTGTGGGAGCGAGCCTGCTCGCGAAGAGGCCCTGACAGACACTGCAAATCCTTGGTCAGATCCACCCACCCCACTGCAACACAAAGATCCCGACATTGGTGGTAATAGCCGCCATCAACGTGGTCATCACGATGATCGCCGCTGCCAGCTCATGATTGCCCTGCGCCGCCCGGGCCATGACGAAACTCGCCGCCGCCGTCGGGCTGCCAAAGTAGAGAAACAGAATCCCCAATTCCGCCCCGCGAAAGCCCCACAGCCATGCCCCCAGTGTCGCCAGCACCGGCAGACCGATCATCTTCACCAGGCTGGAACTGAGCGCCATGTTGCCGCTCTTGCGCAGCGCCGCCAGTGACAGCGTGCCGCCGATACAGATCAGCGCCAGTGGCAAAGTGGTCTGCGCCAGATACTGGCCGGAGGTCTCCAGCCAGCCCGGCAGTCCGATCTTGAAATAGGCAAACGGCGCCGCCGAAATCACGCTGATGATCAGCGGGTTGCTGAACACGCTTTTGCAGATGCTCCAAGGATCGGACTTGATCACCGGGCTGTACACCGCCAGCACGATGGTCGACAGGGTGTTGTAGAACAGGATCACCAGCGCCGCGAGAATTGCCCCGAGGGAAATGCCGTAATCGCCGTACATGCTCGCGGCGAGCGCCAGGCCTATCACGCCGTTGTTGCCGCGAAACGCACCCTGGGTGTAGATGCCGCGATCTTCCCGCGGACACTTGAAAATCGCCCAGCCCCAGGCCACGGCGAAACTCACCAGGGTGGCGAGGGAAAAGTAGATGAGTAGCGAAGGTTGCAGTGCGGCGTGCAGGTCAGCGTGGAGAATGCCGAGAAACAGCAGCGCCGGCATGGTCACGTAGAACACCAGCGACGAGGCGGTGTGGATGAAGTTGTCGTTGATCCAGTCGATGCGCTTGAGCAGCACGCCGAGAAACAGCATGGCAAACACCGGCGCGGTGATGTTCAGGGTTTCAAGAAAGATTGCCAGCATGCCGGAGAGCCTTGGGTGAGCTTAGTCAGGGGGGCAATGATAAAGCAAAAGCCCCTCACCCTAGCCCTCTCCCAAAGGGAGAGGGAACCGATCGGGGGATATTTAAACAATCCACCGACCTGAAATGACATCGTCGAATCCATAATCGACCCGATTTGTCAGGTCGATGTATAGCGCCAAACAACTCGGTCGGCCCCCTCTCCCTCCGGGAGAGGGCTGGGGTGAGGGGCTTTTGATCTTCCATGAAACGATCAGGTAATCGGCGCCGGGTTGAACAAGGTGATGTCGTTGTGCAGCTTGTGTTTCTCCGCCCAGGTCTGTTGCTTGCCACTGGCAACATCCAGGTAATAGTGAAACAACTCCCAGCCGAGTTCTTCGATGGTCGCGCGCCCGGTGGCAATGCGTCCGGCATCAATGTCGATCAGGTCCGGCCAGCGCTGCGCCAGTTCAGTCCGCGTCGAAACCTTGACCACCGGCGCCATGGCCAGCCCGTAAGGCGTGCCGCGACCGGTGGTGAACACGTGCAGGTTCATCCCTGCTGCCAGTTGCAACGTCCCGCAGACAAAATCGCTGGCCGGCGTCGCGCAGAAAATCAGGCCCTTGTGCTTGAAACGCTCGCCCGGGCCGAGCACGCCATTGATCGCGCTGCTGCCGGACTTGACGATCGAGCCCAGCGACTTCTCGACAATGTTCGACAACCCGCCCTTCTTGTTGCCCGGCGTGGTGTTGGCGCTGCGATCGGCCTCGCCCTTGGCCAAGTAACGGTCGTACCAGTCCATCTCGCGCACCAGCTCTTCGGCGACGGTTTGCGTTTGCGCCCGTGAGGTCAGCAGGTAGATCGCATCGCGCACTTCGGTGACTTCGGAAAACATCACCGTCGCCCCGGCACGCAGCAGCAAATCCGAGGCATAACCCAGCGCCGGGTTGGCGGTGATGCCGGAAAACGCATCGCTGCCGCCGCACTGCATACCGAGAATCAGCTCGGAGGCCGGCACGGTTTCGCGGCGGCGCTGGTCGAGTTTCTTCAAACGCACTTCAGCCAGTTCCATGATCTGCTCGATCATTTCGGTGAAGCCGTGACTGGAATCCTGCAAGCGGTACAGCCACGGATCGCTGAGATCCACCGAGGCATCGTCCTCGTGCATCACCTGCCCGGCCTGCAATTTCTCGCAGCCCAGACCGATCACCAGCGCCTCGCCGCCCAGGTTCGGGTTGCGCGCCAGATTGCGCACGGTACGAATCGGGATGTAGGCGTCGGTCGCGGTAATCGCCACACCGCAGCCATAACTGTGGGTCAGCGCCACCACGTCATCGACGTGCGGGTACTTCGGCAACAACTCTTCCTTGATGCGCTTGACCGCATGATCGAGCACGCCGGTGACGCACTGCACGGTGGTGGTGATGCCGAGAATGTTGCGCGTGCCGACGGTGCCGTCGGCGTTGCGATAACCCTCGAACGTGAAGCCTTCCAGCGGTGCCTGCGCATCCGGCACATCGGTGGACAGCGGCAAGCTGTCCAGCGGCGGCGCGGTCGGCATGCGCAGTTGATCTTCCTTGACCCAACTGCCGCGACGGATCGGCTGCAACGCATAGCCGATAATCTGCCCGTAACGAATCACCGGGCCGCCCTCAGGAATATCCTCCAGAGTGACCTTGTGGCTCTGCGGTACGAAATCCAAGGTGACCAGGCCATCGGCAAACTCGGTACCGGCCGGTACGCCCTGATCGTTGACCACCACTACAACGTTGTCCCGCTCGTGCAGGCGGATGTAGCGCGGCGAGTCGGAATGTTCAATCAACTGCATGACGCCGCTCCTCAGGAATGCGCTTGAGACAAATTGCCGGTGGCTTCATTGCCGCCCTTGGCTGGCGGCTCTTTCAAGACCACACGCTTGATCGGGCCGACGATCACCAGATAGCTGAACACTGCGACCAGTGCGTTGGCACCGACAAACACCAGCGCCCACTTGAACGAACCGGTGGAGCTGATGATGTAGCCGATGACGATCGGCGTGGTGATCGAAGCGATGTTGCCGAAGGTGTTGAACAGGCCCCCGCTCAGACCGGCGATCTGTTTCGGCGAAGTGTCGGAAACCACCGCCCAGCCCAGTGCGCCAACGCCTTTGCCGAAGAATGCCAGAGCCATGAAGCCCACCACCATCCATTCCACATCAACATAGTTGCACGCGACGATGCTGCTCGACACCAGCAGGCCGGCGATGATCGGCGCCTTGCGGGCGAAGGTCAGCGAATGGCCCTTGCGCAGCAGGTAATCGGAAATCACCCCGCCGAGCACGCCGCCGATAAAGCCGCAAATGGCCGGCAACGAAGCGATGAAACCGGCCTTGAGAATGGTCATGCCACGCTCTTGCACCAGATACACCGGGAACCAGGTCAGGAAGAAGTAGGTGATGCCGTTGATGCAGTACTGGCCCAGATACACGCCAAGCATCATGCGGTTGGTCAGCAACTGACGGATGTAATCCCACTTCGGACCGTCGGACTTCTTGCCCTTCTGATCCATGTCGACCATGCCGCCGTTGTCAGCGATGTGCTTGAACTCGGCCTCGTTGACGCGTGGGTGTTCGCGCGGGCTGTAGATGACTTTCAGCCACACCAGCGAGAACACGATACCGAGGATACCCATGACGATGAACACGTGCTCCCAGCCGAAGCTGTAGACGATCCAGCCCATCAACGGCGCGAACAGCACGGTGGCAAAGTATTGCGCCGAGTTGAAGATCGCCGAAGCGGTACCGCGTTCAGCGGTCGGGAACCACGCCGCCACGATGCGCGCGTTGCCAGGGAACGATGGCGCTTCGGCCAAGCCCACGAGGAAGCGCAGCATGAACAGCGCAACCACTGCCGTGGACATGCCGAATTCACCGACAAAGCCTTGCAGCACGGTGAACAGCGACCAGGTGAAAATGCTCAGGGCATAGACTTTTTTCGAGCCGAAACGATCGAGCAGCCAGCCACCGGGAATTTGCCCGGCGACGTAGGCCCAACCGAATGCGGAGAAGATGTAGCCGAGGGTGACGGCGTCAATGCCAAGGTCCTTTTGCAGGCTGGAGCCGGCAATGGCGATCGTGGCACGGTCGGCGTAGTTGATCGTGGTCACCAGAAACAGCATGAGCAGGATCAAATAGCGGACGTGAGTCGGCTTGGAGGATTGCATGCAGATGTACTCCCACTGATTATTTTTATGCGGGTAAAACATTCTTTGGTCTTGTGCCGCGCAGGGCCTCAGGCGATGGCCCGGCGCGGATGCAGCGGGGTTACGATCCGATGTAACTGGTCTTCACGACCGTGTAGAACTCTTGTGCATAGCGGCCCTGCTCACGGGAGCCGTAGGACGAACCTTTACGCCCGCCGAACGGTACGTGGTAATCCACACCGGCGGTCGGCAGGTTGACCATCACCATCCCGGCCTGGGAGTGGCGCTTGAAGTGGTTGGCGTACTTCAGCGAGGTGGTGGCGATGCCGGCCGACAAGCCGAATTCGGTGTCGTTGGCCATTGCCAGCGCAGCTTCGTAATCGGCCACGCGGACAATGTTGGCCACCGGGCCGAAGATCTCTTCGCGGCTGATGCGCATCGACGCTTCGCTGTCGGCGAACAGCGTTGGCGCGAGGAAGTAGCCCTCGGTGTCGCATGTCACCACACCGCCGCCGCTGACCAGACGTGCACCTTCGGACTGGCCGATGTCGATGTACTTCATGTCCTGTTCCAGCTGCGCCTGGGAGACCACCGGACCGATGTCGGTGCCGGCCTTCAGCGCGTGGCCGACCTTGATCGACTTCATGCGCTCGGCCATCGCTTCAACGAACTTGTCGTGAATGCCGGCGGTGACGATCAGACGGCTCGATGCTGTGCAGCGCTGGCCGGTGGAGTAGAACGCGCTCTGCACCGACAGCTCGACCGCTTGCTTGAGGTCGGCGTCGTCGAGAATGATCTGCGGGTTCTTGCCGCCCATTTCCAGCTGCACCTTGGCCTGGCGCGAAACGCAGTTGACGGCGATCTGGCGGCCAACGCCCACCGAACCGGTGAAGCTGATGCCGTCGACTTTCGGGCTGTTGACCAACGCCTCGCCAACCACGCGACCGCTGCCCATTACCAGGTTGAACACACCGGCCGGGAAGCCCGCGCGGGAGATGATTTCGGCCAGCGCCCAGGCGCAGCCCGGCACCAGATCGGCAGGCTTGAGCACGACGCAGTTGCCGTAGGCCAGGGCCGGAGCGATTTTCCACGCCGGGATGGCGATCGGGAAGTTCCACGGCGTGATCAGACCGACCACGCCCAGGGCTTCGCGAGTGACCTCGACGTTGACGCCCGGGCGTACCGACGGCACGTAGTCACCGGACAGACGCAGGCATTCACCGGCGAAGAACTTGAAAATGTTGCCGGCGCGGGTCACTTCACCGATCGCCTCCGGCAGGGTCTTGCCTTCTTCACGGGCCAGCAGGGTGCCAAGCTCTTCGCGACGGGCGAGAATTTCCGTGCCGACTTTATCCAGCGAATCGTGACGAGCCTGGATGCCCGACGTGGAGTACGCCGGGAACGCAGCGCGAGCAGCGTCGATGGCGGCGTTGACCTGGGTCAGGTCAGCCTTGGCGTAATCGCCGATGGTGTCACTGAGTTCGGACGGGTTGATGTTGGCCGAGTAATCGGCACCGGCGACCCATTCGCCATTGATGTAGTTGTCGTAGCGTTTTGCAGTTGTCACAGGGCAGCCCTCAACTCTAAAAGCCTTCACGCAAAAAGCCGCTGATTGCTCAGCGGCCTCGCTTCTCTCGCTTATTGCGCGCCTTGCTTGTCGATCAGCGCGGCGAGCATTTCGTACTCTTCGCCGGTCAGGTCGGTCAGCGGCGCACGCACCGGACCTGCGTCATAGCCGGCGATTTTTGCACCTGCCTTGACGATACTCACCGCGTAACCGGCCTTGCGGTTGCGGATGTCCAGGTACGGCAGGAAGAAGTCGTCGATGATCTTGCCGACGGTGGCGTGATCTTCGCGAGCGATCGCGTGGTAGAAGTCCATCGCGGTTTTCGGGATGAAGTTGAACACCGCCGAGGAGTACACCGGCACGCCCAACGCCTTGTAGGCAGCGGCGTAGACTTCGGCGGTCGGCAGACCACCCAGGTAGCTGAAGCGATCACCGAGGCGGCGACGGATCGACACCATCAACTCGATATCGCCCAGGCCATCCTTGTAGCCGATCAGGTTCGGGCAGCGCTCGGCCAGACGTTCCAGCAGCGGCGCGGTGAGACGGCAAACGTTGCGGTTGTAGACGACCACGCCGATCTTCACCGATTTGCACACGGCTTCAACGTGGGCGGCAACACCGTCCTGGCTCGCTTCGGTCAGGTAGTGCGGCAGCAGCAGCAGACCTTTGGCGCCCAGACGCTCGGCCTCCTGAGCGTATTCGATGGCCTGGCGGGTCGAACCACCGACGCCGGCGAGGATTGGCACGCTGGTCGCGCAGGTATCGACGGCAGTCTTGATGATTTCCGAGTATTCGCTGGCGGCCAGGGAGAAGAACTCACCGGTGCCACCGGCGGCGAACAGAGCCGAAGCGCCATACGGAGCCAGCCATTCCAGGCGTTTGATGTAGCCCGCGCGGTTGAAATCGCCCTGCGCGTTGAAATCGGTCACCGGGAAAGACAGCAGGCCGGCAGAGAGGATGGACTTCAGTTCTTGTGGATTCATTATTCGAACACCCTGGTAGCAACGTTTTATTGTGAGTGGACCGTTCAGCCTTCGCCGAAGTTGTAGGTCATCGTACAACTTAAAAAATAACCGTCAACTGCATTTCATCGTTGGCAGGGCTTTTTTGTCGGACAAGATTGGCTTTTGCGCTTTATGAAATGGCTACAAGGCTCGCGCTTGACGCGTTCGAGGGCTGAAATATCTGGTCTGGATTCGTTTAATTCTGAGGCGACCTGCGGCTCGTAAAGTACGTCGACTGCCACGAAGGATCGTGGCGGACCACACAAAGGAAGCCGCTATGTCGATGCATTTTGCCGCCCCCACCCTCACCCACGTCGCCCCTGCGCAAGACGATTGCGTGACGCTTCAGCTCTCGCAATTGCCGGACATCCTCACCGTGCAGGTCCCGGATTCCAGCGATTTCGCAGCAAACTGGAGCGTCTACGCGGTCCTCGGCAGCGATGCCGAGGAACCTGAATGGGAAGGTGATGAGGTGGACACTGGCGCTTGGGACGACGCCGAGGATGAAATGGAAAAGTTGCTCGACATCGAGGTGCAGCTGCCCAAAGAGGCGCTGCAACCTTACCTGAACCGCGAGGTGGAGTTGCGCTACAAATTTCGTGACGAGTCGAGCATGGAGCCGTATTCGCTGCCGCTGCGATTGCGCATAGAGGCGTAAGACTCAGCTTCGCTGCGCCTGCGCCTCTTCATGGGCCTGGCGCAGTCTTTCACGGCTGTTGGTCAAATGCAGACGCATCGCCGCACGCGCTGCATCGGAATCCTGACGGGCAATCGCGTCGTAGATTTCTTCGTGCTCGCGGCTCAGGCGGCTCATGTAGTGCTGTTGATCATCGTGGGCCAGCCGCGCCGAGTTCAGCCGCGTACGTGGAATGATGCTGGTGCCCAGGTGCGTCATGATGTCGGTGAAGTAGCGGTTGCCGGTGGACAGGGCAATTTCCAGGTGGAAAGCGAAGTCCGACGACACCGCATCGCTGGCATGGGAGGCGCTTTCGTTCAAGGCGTCGAGGGCGGCGCGCATGGTTGCCAGTTGTTCGGGGCTGCGGCGTTGCGCGGCAAGGCCGGCGGATTCGACTTCGAGGCTGATGCGCAATTCGAGAATCGCCAGCACGTCACGCAGGGTGACAACGGTGGCCGGATCAATGCGGAAACCGCTCGGGCTCGGCGTATCGAGAACAAAGGTGCCGATGCCGTGGCGGGTTTCTACCTGGCCGGCGGCCTGCAGACGGGAAATTGCCTCGCGGACCACGGTGCGGCTGACGCCATGGGCTTCCATGATCGCCGACTCGGTGGGCAACTTGTCGCCACGCTTGAGCAGGCCATCGCGGATCTGCTCGCTCAACACCGTCACCAATTCCTGGGCGAGGCTGCGGCGCTTGCGGGGGAGGCGCGGGGTGTCGATCAGCTTTTCCATGGTCTGCATCTTGTCTCGAAAGTTCGGCTTGGCGCCATCATAGCTCAAGCGGGTTGTACGATCACCGGGCAGATCACATTGCCCCACTGTGGGAGCGAGCCTGCTCGCGAAAGCGGTGGTTCAGACGACAGATTCGTCGACCGATATGACCCCTTCGCGAGCAGGCTCGCTCCCACAGGTGGGTGTTCAGACAGTTATGGCCTGTTCGACCAGACGACCGCTGTCGATCCGCACATGCCGTGGATGGAATCGTTTCAAACTGCTTCGGTGACCGACGCTGACAATGCTCAGCCCCGGAATCTCATCGATCAACGCCTGATACAAGGTCGCCTCGTCTTCTTCATCCATCGCCGAAGTAGCCTCGTCCATGTACAGCCATTGCGGTGCGTAGAGAAGCGCGCGGGCGAAGGCCAGGCGTTGTTGCTCGCCCGGTGAAAGCATGCGCTGCCAGTGATTGGCTTCATCCAGCCGCCCGACCAGGTGTGGCAGACGGCAGGTTTCCAGCACCTGTGCATAACGTTCCGGCGCGTAGGTGTCGCCCGGTTGTGGATAACTCAACGCTTCACGCAATGTGCCGATCGGCAGATAAGGCTTCTGCGGCAGGAACAGATAACGCGCCGCCGGCAAACGAATATTGCCGTGCCCCGCCGGCCACAAATGCCCCATCGCTCGCAGCAGTGTCGACTTGCCGCTGCCGGACCGCCCGCTGAGCATCACGCGCTCACCCGGTTCAACGGTCATGTCAGCGTCGGTCAGCAGGTGACGACCATCGGCCAGATCGAGGCCGAGGTTGTGCACCTGCAACTCACTGCCCTGGTTCTGCACGTCGATGGCCGGGGTGCGTTGTTCGTTGTCGCTCATGGCCTGACGGAAACTCAGCAAACGATCACAGGTGGCGCGCCACGCGGCGAGATCCGAGTAGGCGGTGATGAACCAGCTGAAATTCTCCTGCACGTTGCCGAACGCCGAGTTGATTTGCATCAGCTCGCCCAGTTCGATCTTGCCGGACAGATAGCGCGGTGCGGCGACGACAAACGGGAAAATGATTGCGATCTGCCCGTAGCCGGAGGTGAAGAACGTCAGGCGCTTGGACACGCGCATGATGTCCCAGAAATTGTGCCAGACCAGTCCGAAGCGATTGCTCAAGCGGCGGTTTTCATTGGGTTCGCCGTTGTACAAGGCGATGCTTTCCGCATTCTCACGCACGCGCACCATGGAAAAACGCAGGTCTGCTTCGAAGCGTTGTTGCTTGTTGTTCAGACCGATCAGACGGCGACCGATCAAATGCGTCAGCCAACTGCCGACCGCCGCGTACAACAGTGCGCACCAGAACATGTAGCCGGGAATCTCGATGCCGAACACTTCAATACTGCCCGACACGCCCCACAAAATGATCGAGAACGACACCAGACTGACAATCGTGCGCAGCAGCCCGAGGCCCAGGCTCAGGGTGTTGGCGGTGTAAGTGTTGAGGTCTTCGGAAATCCGCTGATCGGGGTTATCGGTATAACCGCCCTGCTCCAGCTGGTAGTAATTCTTGTGGTCCAGCCAGCGCTTGAAGTGCTTTTCGGTCAGCCACGCCCGCCAGCGGATCGTCAGCATCTGCGTCAGATACAACCGATACACCGCACCGAGAATCGCCACCGTCGCGATGCCGCAGAAATACAGGATCAACTGCCAGAACGCGGCTTCATCCTTTCTCTGCAAAGCGTTGTAGAAATCCTTGTACCAACTGTTGATCCACACCGAGATCGCTACGCTGAACAGCGTCAGCGCAATTACGGCAATCAGCAACGTCCAGGCCTTGCCCTTCTCTTCGCTGCGCCAGTAAGGCGTGGTCATCGCCCAGACCTTGCGAAAAAACTGCCCGCGCACAGCATCGTTGACCGCGGAATATTCAGCGTTCTGATTCATGGATAAGGCTCGATAGTAAAAAGAACGGACACGCGCCGATCATAGATGATCGGCGCGATTCATCGCGAGGGCTGGCGATAGTCGTTCAGCGCAGGTTCAGCGACGCACCGGGCGCTTCTGCAGTTTGCGCTGCAAGGTGCGGCGGTGCATGCCCAGCGCGCGGGCCGTGGCGGAAATATTGCCTTCGTGCTCGGTGAGCACGCGCTGGATGTGCTCCCATTGCAGACGATCGACCGACATCGGGTTTTCCGGCACCAGACTGTCGAGATCGGCGTGCTCAGACAGCAGCGCGGCCAGCACGTCGTCGGCATCGGCGGGTTTGCACAGGTAGTTGCAGGCGCCACGCTTGATCGCCTCGACTGCCGTGGCAATGCTCGAATAACCGGTGAGGATCACCACGCGCATTTCCGGATCGAGTTCCAGCAGCTTGGGCAGCAGGACCAGACCGGAGTCGCCGTCCATTTTCAGGTCCAGCGCGGCGTAATCAGGCAGATCGGCCTGGGCGATGGTCAGGCCTTCTTCAGCGGAACCGGCAGTGCTGACGCGAAAGCCGCGACGGGCCATGGCGCGGGCCATGACGCGGGTGAAGGTCGCGTCGTCGTCGACCAGCAGCAGATGCGGCAGTTCTTCGCCTTCGACTTGGATTTCGTCACTCATGTTGGTCTCCTCGGGCGCCGTGGGGCAGGCGCAGCTCGGTGAGCGTGCCGCCTTCCTCATGACTATAGAGTTTCACTGAGCCGCCGGCGCGTGTCACGCTGGCCTTGCTCAAAAACAGGCCCAGGCCGAAACCTTTGCCCTTGGTGGTAAAAAACGGCTTGCCGATCTGCTCGGCGATGGCCAGCGGCACACCGGCGCCGTGGTCGCGAATGCTGATGGTCAAAGTCTCTGCGTCCCAGTCGAGGGTCACCTGGAGATTTTCCGGGCAGGCGTCGGCTGCATTGTTGAGCAGATTCAGCAAGGCCTGGGTCAGATCCGGCGGCGGCGCCATGCGCGGCACCGCCCCCTGACCGAGACGCTGGAAGCGGTAACTGGCTTCCGGGCGCATCAGGTGCCAGCGGTTCAGCGCTTCGTCGAGCCAGTCGGTAACGTCCTGCATCTCCACCGCCAGACGCCGGTTGGCCTCGGCGGCACGGACCAGTTGCTGCAAGGTTTCCTTGCACAGCTTGACCTGATCCTGCAGCACTTTCAGATCGTCCTGCAGCAACGCATCGGGGTGGTCCTGCTGCATTTCCTTGAGCAACACGCTCATGGTCGCCAGCGGCGTACCCAACTCATGCGCAGCCCCGGCGGCCTGGGTCGCAACGGCGAGCAGCTGCTGATCACGCAGCCCTTCCTCCCGACGAATCGCCCGCAGCTCTTCCTGCCGACGCAGTTCTTCAGCCATGCGCGCGGCGAAGAAGGTGATCACCGCAGCGGCCAGGGCAAAGCTCAGCCACATGCCGTAGATCTGCAGATTCTCACGGGCGACCGGCAGGGTTTCCAGCGGATAGAAACGCGTCAGCATCAGCGTGTAAAGCGCCAGCGCGATGCCCGACAGAATGACCGAATAACGCCACGGCAAGGTCACCGCAGCGATGGTCAGCGGCACCAAGTAATAGGAAACGAAGGGGTTGGTCGAACCGCCGGAGAAATACAGCAGCGCACTGTGAATCACCAGATCGCAGGCCAGTTGCAGCGCGTATTCGAGCTCGGTCACCGGCCACGATGTGCGCAGGCGCACGGCAGTGAACACGCAGAGCAGAATCGAACAGCCCAGGGTCATCGCCAATTGCACCCACGGCAATGGCAACAATTGCAGCCAGTAGGCAAGGCCCACGGAACCGGCCTGCGCGGCGAGCACCAGGGTGCGGATGAAAGTCAGCCGCCAGAGGTTCTGGCGAGTGGCGGAAGTCAGTTGTACGGGGGCGAGCATGAGCTCTCCTGATGAGCGCTCCAGGCGGATCGCACGGAGTATAACCAACGCGCGGGGTTCAGAGGCGAAAGTGCGGCAAACGACCACATGGCGACGATGAAGAATTCATCTGAGTTGAAGAAAATTCCGAGGGCTATTGGAGATCATTGTGGCGAGGGGATTTATCCCCGCTGGGTGGCGGAGCCGCCCCAAATCATGCGACCTCATTTAACCAGACATACCGCATCAGCCGGATTTGCGACTGCTGCGCAGCCGAACGGGGATAAATCCCCTCGCCACAGAAGCACTCCCCACTGCGCGCAGGTATCTGTATAGAAGTTGTAACTGGGCGAACCGGATCACAGAAGTTAGAGTCTGATGGTTCACGCAGGCCGCGACCCATCACCTGCGCCTCATTCAAGGAGCCTTCATGCACACATTTCGCCGCAGCGCCGCCCTCCTCGCCCTGACCGTCGGCAGCGTCGCCAGCCTCCCGGCGCTGGCCGCCGATGAGCTGCACTACAACCAGATTTCCCTGCGCGCCGAAGTCAGCCAGGAAGTGGCCCGCGACCAGATGATCGTGACGCTCTACACCGAAGAGCAGAACACCGACCCGGCCAAACTCGCCGCCGCCATCAGCACCACCATGAACAAGGCCACCACCCAGGCCAAGCAAGTCAAAGACATCACCCTGCGTACGGGCAGCCGCAACAGCTACCCGATCTACGACACCAAAGGCCAGAAGATCACCGGCTGGCGCGAACGCGCCGAACTGCGCCTGGAAAGCACCGACTTCGCCGCCCTGTCCAAACTCACCGGCGAGTTGCTGACCGACCTGAAAATGGGCGGCATGGACTTCGCCATCGCCGACCCGACCCGCAAGGCCAGCGAAGACCAGTTGCTCAAAGAAGCCGTCACCGCCTTCAAGACCCGCGCCCAACTGGCCACCGACGCCCTGGGCGGCAAGGGCTACAAAATCGTCAACCTGAACCTCAACAGCAACGGTTACCCACAACCGTACCTGCGCGCGCCGATGATGATGAAAGCCGCGGCCATGGATTCCGCGCCAGTCACGCCGGAAGTCGAAGCCGGCACCAGCCAGGTCAGCATGACCGCCGATGGCTCGATTGAAGTGTTGATGCAGTGATTTGAGCTTGGCTGAATGAAGGACCGGCAATCAGCAAATGGTTGCCGGTTTTTTTGTGTCCGGGTTTTGTAGTGAAGGATCCACCGCTATCGCGAGCAGGCTCGCTCCCACAGGTTGAACGCATTTCCATGTGGGAGCGAGCCTGCTCGCGAAGAACGATGACGCGATCTCAAGCGTGCGGATCAACCCGATCCAGCGCCCGATTCACCGCCAGCTCCGCCAGCATGATGATCTGCTGAATTGCCAGCGCCGTATTACGCTGCGGCCTACCAAGCTGATCGGCGAAATCGCCGGCCAGGGTGTTGGCTGAAGCAAGGGACTCACAGGCGTGAGCCAGCAGGCTTTCGGTGTCGATGTCGGGCTGGATCAGAAACATCGTGCTGGGTGGATGGGGTTTGCCGGGTGGCGGGCAGAGATAGAAATCGAGGGCACGCTTGATGGCTTCGCGGTTCTTCGCGAGATCGTCGGCACGCAGCGCGGCTTCAAGGGGGTTGAGGTTTCTTCGGGTGGGTCGGGGACTGGTTTGCTCATGCGCTTCACCTATGAGGTTGAGCCATCTCGATGCCGTTTCTCACACGACGAAGAGGTGGCAGCTTTGTGCGGGGTGAGAAAACCGGTCATAGGCACCCGGCCGGACATAAGCCCGCCCGCACAGAGCCGCCATAACACACTTGCAGGCAGCAAACTTGCTGGCGGCAATTATGCGGATCTGGGCACTGAATGACTATGAATGTCGGGTTCTCACACCCGATCGCTGAACAACCAGCGACGACCCAAGCCTAGAGAGCGGACGTCCGACGGACAACCTGAAAACCTTGTGGGAAGGTTCTGGCTGTTTCGCAGCGGATTTAAACAGCCAAAAAGCAAACCCTCACCCTAACCCTCTCCCAGAGGGAGAGGGGACTGACCGAGGTGTTTGGGGGAGATACGCCAACGTGAAACTCCGAGTTGAACTCAGGATTTGAAAAGCACACAAATCAGCCCCTTCTCCTCGGGGAGAGGGCTGGGGTGAGGGGCAAATCCACAACAAAAATAACGCCGAACACCCGCTCTTCACCACTCAATAGGCCGAGTGTCAGCTCGCCTGCTCTTGATCTTGATCCACCGGCGACGTCCGAAGGCTGAGTGGAGGGATTGATCCGGGCGTGGGAGCGCAGCGACCGTCTGGCGCAGCCAGACACAGCGGAAGGAGGTGCAGCGAAGCAAACCGGAGCCGCTGCGCCCGGATCAGTCCCGGAGCGAAGGAACCCGAGCCTGCGAGGGCCGAACGCAGGAGCTAGCGTTTTGGGTTACCTTTTTGGCGTTTGAAAAAGGTGACTCGCCGTAAGGGCGGAACCGCAATCCGCAACACCCGCAGAAACGGATATACACCCAAAACCCAAGAGCCTGGTCGGCCCAAAGGCCGCCAAGGTGCCACCAATCGAAACACCCAGTTGCACCAAGTAAAACTCCCCAATCCCTGCCCCAATCCACCCCACCAAAGCCCACCGCGAAAACCCCTCAACCCCGCCCATCCCCAAGGGTATAAATAAGTAACACCAAGCCCCACCCAAGCGCACCCGACACCTTCAGCGCACCATTTCAGTGCCCCGAATGCACCGCAAAAACCACCCGCAAACGGTCAAATGCGTCAAAAGTTATACGGATGCGACATTAAGGTACGTTCGTGCCACCGTTTAACGCCGCCGACCGCTCTGGATCTTGCATTGGGTATGGGGCCTGCATAAGTATCCGCAGGCACGACTCACGAGGTCGTACCTCACAACTAAAAAATGACAACAAATCATGAGGCCAACATGCTTAAACACGCGGTCATTCCGTTTCTAGTCGGCGCAGGCTTGTTAGCCTCCGCACCTTTCGCCACCGCTGCGACTAACCTGGTGTTCTGCTCCGAAGGGAGCCCGGCCGGTTTTGATCCAGGCCAGTACACCACCGGAACCGACTTCGACGCCTCAGCCGAAACCATGTTCAACCGCCTGACCCAGTTCGAGCGCGGCGGCACCGCCGTGATTCCTGGCCTGGCGACCAAGTGGGACATTTCCGATGATGGCCTGACTTACACCTTCCACCTGCGTGAAGGCGTCAAGTTCCACACCACCCCGTATTTCAAGCCGACTCGTGAATTCAACGCCGACGACGTGCTGTTTACCTTCAACCGCATGATCAACAAGGACGACCCGTTCCGTAAGGCGTACCCGACCGAATTCCCGTACTTCACCGACATGGGGATGGACACCAACATCACCAAGATCGATAAAGTCGACGACCACACCGTCAAGTTCACTCTGAAAGAAGTCGACGCTGCGTTCATCCAGAACATGGCCATGAGCTTCGCCTCGGTGCAGTCCGCCGAATACGCAGCGCAACTGTTGAAAGAAGGCAAGCCTGCCGACATCAACCAGAAGCCGGTCGGCACTGGCCCGTTCGTATTCAAGAGCTACCAGAAAGACTCGAACATCCGTTACACCGGCAACAAGGATTACTGGAAACCTGAAGACGTGAAGATCGACAACCTGATCTTCGCCATCACCACCGACCCGTCGGTGCGTATCCAGAAGCTGAAAAAGAACGAGTGCCAGGTCACCCTGTTCCCGCGTCCGGCCGATCTGAAAGCGCTGAAAGAAGACAAGTCCCTGAAGATGCCGGATCAGGCTGGCTTCAACCTGGGCTACATCGCTTACAACGTGATGGACAAGGTCAAGGGCAGCAACGAGGCCAACCCACTGGCTGACCTGCGTGTGCGCCAGGCGCTGGACATGGCCGTGAACAAGCCGCAGATCATCGATTCGGTTTACCAGGGCGCCGGCCAACTGGCGGTCAACGCCATGCCACCGACCCAGTGGTCCTACGACACCACGATCAAGGATGCCAAGTACGACCCTGAGAAAGCCAAACAGCTGCTCAAGGAAGCCGGCGTCAAGGAAGGTACCGAGATCGTCCTGTGGGCGATGCCGGTGCAGCGTCCGTACAACCCGAACGCCAAACTGATGGCTGAAATGCTCCAGTCCGACTGGGCCAAGATCGGCTTGAAAGTGAAGATCACCAGCTACGAGTGGGGCGAGTACATCAAGCGTTCCAAAGGTGGCGAGAACCAGGCCATGATCATTGGCTGGAGCGGTGACAATGGTGATCCGGACAACTGGCTCAACGTTCTGTTTGGCTGCGACTCGCTGAGCGGCAACAACTTCTCCAAGTGGTGCGACAAGAAGTTCGACGGCCTGGTGAAAGAAGCCAAACGCACTACCGACCAGGGCAAGCGCACCGAGCTGTACAAACAGGCGCAACACGTCCTCAAAGATGCAGTTCCAATGACACCTATCGCTCACTCGACGGTGTATCAACCCATGCGCGCCAACGTGCAGGATTTCAAGATCAGCCCATTTGGCCTGAATTCCTTCTACGGCGTCAGCGTCAGCAAGTAAGACATTGCAACGGCGGCGTTTCTGACGTCGCCGTTGCTTTATCTACCGGGAAAAAAGGAAAAGGCCTACACCCAAATCCGCCGCAGATGATTGCTTCGGTATAGGCGCGTCGACTTTTCCTACGAGCATTAAGGCAATTACGTATTTACTGCCAGAGGCACGGTGCCTACCGTCGCGTACTGACCAGTGTCTGCGTGGGCCACCGGTTTTGCCGTACGTATTTGGATTGAGCTCAATGCGACCAGAAAGTCCCGGGATCGGGATCCAGGTGCATTGCATAACACTAAAAAAAGAGGGAGCGTCATGCGCCATACCTTGGTTTTTTCCGCACTGTTGGGCGCCGGCCTGTTGGCCGCCACGTCTGCAAGCTACGCCGCCAGCGACAGCCTGGTGTTCTGCTCGGAAGGCAGCCCGGCGGGTTTCGATACCGCGCAATACACGACGGCCACCGACAACGACGCCGCCGAGCCGCTGTACAACCGCCTGGTGGAGTTCGAAAAAGGCGCGACCAATGTCGTACCCGGTCTGGCAACCAAGTGGGACATTTCCGAAGATGGCCTGAAATACACCTTTCACCTGCGTGAAGGCGTGAAATTTCACACAACCCCTTACTTCAAGCCGAGCCGCGATTTTAACGCCGACGACGTGCTGTTCACGTTCAATCGCATGCTCGATGCGCAACAGCCGTTCCGCAAGGCCTATCCCACCGAGTTTCCGTACTTCAACGGGATGAGCCTGAACAAGAACATCGCCAAGGTCGAGAAGACCGGGCCGCTGACCGTGGAGTTCACGCTCAACAGTGTTGACGCCGCGTTCATCCAGAACATCGCCATGAGCTTCGCCGCCATTCTGTCTGCCGAATACGCCGACAAGCTGCTGGCCGACGGCAAGCCGAGCGACATCAATCAGAAGCCGATCGGCACCGGACCGTTCGTGTTCAAGAGCTACCAGAAAGACTCGAACATCCGTTACACCGGTAACCCGCAGTACTGGGATCCGAGCCGGGTCAAGCTGAAGAACCTGATTTTCGCGATCAACACCGACGCGTCGGTACGTGTGCAGAAGCTCAAGGCCAACGAGTGCCAGATCACCCTGCACCCGCGTCCTGCCGATGTTGAAGCGCTGAAGGCCGACCCGAAACTGCAACTGATTTCCAAGCCAGGCTTCAACCTCGGCTACATCGCCTACAACGTGCGCCACAAGCCGTTCGATCAACTGGAAGTGCGTCAGGCGCTGGACATGGCGGTGAATAAACAGGGAATTCTCAACGCTGTTTATCAAGGCGCCGGCCAACTGGCCGTCAACGCCATGCCACCGACCCAGTGGTCCTACGACGACACCATCAAGGACGCCGCCTACAACCCGGAAAAAGCCAAGGAACTGCTCAAGGCCGCCGGCGTGAAAGAAGGCACCGAGATCACCCTGTGGGCGATGCCGGTGCAGCGTCCATACAACCCGAACGCCAAACTGATGGCCGAAATGCTCCAGTCCGACTGGGCCAAGATCGGTCTGAAAGTGAAGATCGTCAGCTACGAATGGGGCGAGTACATCAAGCGCACCAAGAACGGCGAGCACGACGTCAGCCTGATTGGCTGGACCGGTGACAACGGGGATCCGGACAACTGGCTGGGCACGCTGTACAGCTGTGACGCCATCGGCGGCAACAACTACTCCATGTGGTGCGATCCGGCTTACGACAAGCTGATCAAACAGGCCAAGGTCGTCACCGACCGCGACCAGCGCACCGTGCTTTATAAACAGGCCCAGCAATTGCTTAAACAGCAAGTGCCGATCACGCCTGTCGCCCACTCGACGGTCAACCAGCCGTTAAGCACCCGGGTTGAAGGATTCAAAGTCAGCCCGTTCGGCCGCAACGTGTTCTCGGGTGTCAGTATCGATTAAACCAACCGATTAGCCGCAATGCTGAGGGGAGCCGTCTACTCCCCTCACGCAAGCGCTTTGCCTAAATTCGCCAATCCGGCTTTTTGCAAACGTTTGCGATGTGTGAACGAGTTCTAAACCAATAACCGGCATACCAAAAAAAGCCGGGATAAAAAGAAAGTAAAGGAGCTTCACCCATGAAACTGAGCAGCACCGCGATACTGGCCCTGGCCATCAGCAGCATCACCGCCACGGCTTATGCGGAAACCCAGAGCCAGGCGTTCACCCCGGTGACCGTCAACACCAAGAGCGCCCAGGCTGAGGCCACTGGGTTCGTCGAAGGACAGTCGATCACCGGTACGACACGTAACTGGTACGCCAACGAGCAACTGAAGCGCGGCGGCAAATTCTCCTATAAAAAAAATGGTTCTCCGGCCGAAACTGACCGTCGGATCAACTGGGTGCAAGGGACCATCGTCAAGTACAACTCGGGTTTCACCGAGGGCACTGTAGGTATCAGCACCGAAGTTGCGGCATATAACGCAATTGCGCTTGAACGTGATCGTGAAAATCTGGCTTCCGGAAATGGCGGCGCCCCAAAGACGGGCGTGGGATCGGGTAACAACCGCACCCTGACGCACAAGAATAACGGTGAAGCCGTAGATCAGTGGAGCAAGGTAGGCCTTGCCAACATCAAGGCGCGCGTTTCCAACACCACTCTGACTGCCGGTCGTATGAGCTTCAGCAGCCCGCAGGTCGACGTGATCGGCAACCGTGCACTGCCTTCGAGCTTCGAGGGTGTCTCCCTGCACAGTGAAGAGTTGAACAATCTGTCCTTCGACTTGGCCACTTTTGATCGCGTCTCGCCACGATCGGAACAAAGCCTGCAGAAATTCCGCGCCGAGTATGCCAACGGCCGTGTCGAATCCGACAAGGTCAACACCGCCGGTATCAGCTATCAGCCGCTCGAAAGTCTGAAAACCAGTCTATGGGGCACGCAAGTTGAAGATCTGTGGAACCAGTACTACTTCGGCGCCACCCATGAACTGGGTGACAGCAGCGTCCTCGCCCTGACTACCGGTTTCAACTACTACAAAACCGTCGACGAAGGTAAGAAGCTGCTGGGCGACATCGACAACGACACCTACTCGCTGTCGTTCGGACTGACCCACCAAGCGCATAACCTGACCTTCTCCTACCAGCAAGTAAACGGTAACGAGTACTTCGATTACCTGCACGAGACTAACGGTATCTACCTAGCCAACTCCCTGCTGTCGGACTTCAACGGCCCGAACGAGAAATCCTTCCAGGTTTCATACGCCATCAATATGGCCGAGTACGGTGTGCCGGGCCTGAAATTCAACATCTATCAAGCTCGCGGCTGGGGAATCGATGGCACGCACTACAACGGCAACAAAGGCGTTGAAGGCAAAGGCTACGACGGCATCCAGGAACAGGATGGCGAGCACCACTATGAATACGGCATCGGTGCGACCTATGCGGTACAAAGCGGTCCTCTGAAAGCCACCACGATTCGCGGCACCTACACAGCCCACCGTGCGAGCGAGTTCCAATCGGACGGCAGCATCAACGAGTTCCGTCTCGTAACCACCATCCCGTTCAACATTCTGTAAAAACGCCAACCGACGGCTGACTCATGATGAGTCGGCCGTTCGGTTTTCTGTCTTCAACCGATTGCAGAGGGTTATCGATGAAAATGCTTCCCCTACGTGCGGCCATCGCGGCTGCGTTGCTGAGTGTCGCTGTCGGCGCCTCGGCCAAACCCTTGGTGGTCTGCACCGAAGCCAGCCCGGAAGGCTTCGATATGGTCCAGTACACAACTGCAGTCACGGCGGACGCTGTGGCCGAAACCATCTTCAATCGCCTGGCCGATTTCAAGCCCGGCACCACCGAAGTGATCCCGGCGCTCGCCGAGTCCTGGGACATCAGCGAAGATGGCCTGACCTACACCTTCCACCTGCGCAAAGGCGTCAAGTTTCACACCACCGAATATTTCAAGCCGACCCGCGACATGAATGCCGACGACGTGGTCTGGAGCTTCCAGCGTCAGCTGGACCCGAATCACCCGTGGCACAAACTGTCGAGCGTAGGCTTCCCGTACTTTGAAAGCATGGGCTTCAAGGAACTGCTCAAAAGCGTAGA
Organism: Pseudomonas sp. H1_G08; assembly: GCF_054681355.1. Taxonomy (NCBI): domain Bacteria; kingdom Pseudomonadati; phylum Pseudomonadota; class Gammaproteobacteria; order Pseudomonadales; family Pseudomonadaceae; genus Pseudomonas; species Pseudomonas sp. H1_G08. Next base: position 5,733,659 of record NZ_CP162822.1, on the reverse strand, counting down.
AAAAGTCGACGACAACACGGTCAAGTTCACCCTGACCCGTCGCGAAGCGCCGTTCCTGGCCGACATCGCCATGGCCTTCTCGTCGATCTACCCGGCCGAGTACGCCGACCAGTTGCTCAAGGCCAACAAGACCGGCGATCTTAACAACAAGCCGATCGGCACCGGCCCGTTTATCTTCCAGCGCTACGCCAAGGATGCGCAGGTGCGCTTCAAGGCCAACCCGGATTATTTCCGTGGCAAGCCACCGGCCGACGCGTTGATCCTGGCGATCGCCACCGACAACAACGTGCGCCTGCAAAAGCTCAAGGCCAACGAGTGCCAGGTCGCGCTGTATCCGAAACCGGATGACATCCCGAGCATCAAGAAAGACAGCAAGCTGAAAGTCGACGAGCTGGACGCGATGACCGTTTCGTACATCGCCATGAACACCCAGCACAAGTACATGAGCGACGTACGCGTGCGCAAAGCCATCGACATCGCGTTCGACAAGGAAGCCTACGTCAACGCGCTGTTCGGCAAGGGCAACGCGTCGGTGGCGGTCAACCCGTACCCGCCGACCCTGCTCGGCTACAACCATGATCTGAAAAACCCGCCACGCGACCTCGACAAGGCGCGCGCGCTGCTCAAGGAAGCCGGGGTTCCGGAAGGCACTACCTTCACCCTGTTCACCCGTAACGGCGGCGGTCCGACCAACCCCAACCCGATGCTTGGCGCGCAAATGATGCAGGCTGACCTGGCGAAAGTCGGGATCAAGATCGACATCCGCGTGATGGAATGGGGCGAAATGCTCAAGCGCGCCAAGGCCGGCGAGCACGACATGGTCTCGGCCGGATGGGCGGGCGATAACGGCGACCCGGATAACTTCCTGACGCCTATGCTCAGTTGCGAGGCCGCCAAGAACGGCGAAAACTACGCACGCTGGTGCAACGAGAAATTCCAGGCACTGCTGGATGAAGCGCGGGCTAAAGTAGATCCGGCCGAACGCGCCGCGCTCTACGAACAGGCCCAAGTGCTGTTCAATCAGGACCAGCCATGGATCAGCATGGCCCATACTCGGATGTTCACTGCAATGCGCAACAATGTAGAGGGCTACCACATCAGCCCTCTCACCACTAATAACTTCGCCACCACCCAGGTGAAGTAGATAAGAAACGCCCGGCGTCCCTTACCTGAGGGACGCCGGACACGCCTAACCGGCTGATGAGGTACCACACAAGATGTTTAGTTTTATTGCCCGCCGACTGGGGTTGTTGATCCCCACGTTTTTCGGCATCACCTTGCTGACTTTCGCGTTGATTCGCATGATTCCGGGCGACCCCGTGGAAGTGATGATGGGCGAACGTCGGGTCGACCCCGAAATGCACGCTCAGGCAATGGAACGCCTGGGGCTGAACAAGCCGCTGTATGCCCAGTATCTGGACTACATCGGCAAACTGGCCCAGGGCGATCTCGGTGAGTCGTTGCGTACCCGTGAAAGCGTGTGGACCGAGTTCACCTCTCTTTTCCCGGCGACCCTGGAACTGTCCATGGCCGCCCTGCTGTTCGCTGGCATCCTCGGGCTTCTGGCCGGGGTGATCGCGGCACTCAAACGAGGATCGCTGTTCGACCACGGGGTGATGGGCATCTCCCTCGCGGGCTATTCGATGCCGATCTTCTGGTGGGGCCTGATCCTGATCATGTTCTTCTCGGTGAGCCTGGGCTGGACCCCGGTGTCCGGGCGCATCGACCTGCTGTATGACATCGAGCCGAAAACCGGCTTCATGCTGATCGACACGCTGCTGGCCGATGACGTCGGCGCGTTCTTCGACGCCCTCCATCACCTGATCCTGCCGGCCATCGTGCTCGGCACCATTCCGCTGGCGGTAATCGCGCGGATGACCCGTTCGTCGATGCTCGAAGTGCTGCGCGAAGACTACATCCGCACCGCCAAGGCCAAAGGCCTGTCGCCGTCGCGCGTGGTGTTCGTGCACGGTCTGCGCAATGCGCTGATTCCGGTGCTGACCGTGGTCGGCCTGCAGGTCGGCACGCTGCTGGCCGGTGCGGTCCTGACCGAAACCATCTTCTCCTGGCCCGGCATCGGTAAATGGCTGATCGAAGCCATCGGCGCCCGGGACTATCCGGTGGTGCAAAACGGCATCCTGTTAATCGCCTGCCTGGTGATTCTGGTCAACTTCGTGGTGGACATCCTCTACGGCTTTGCCAACCCACGCATCCGTCATCAGCGCTGAGGTCAATACCCATGAGCACTCCAACATCCTCAGTAGCCACCGCCACGTCCGCCGTGGATCAAAGCCTGCTGTACCCGTCGCCGTACAAAGAATTCTGGCAAGCGTTCTCGAAGAACAAGGGCGCCGTTGCCGGCCTGCTGTTCATGCTGCTGATCATCTTCTGCGCGATCTTCGCGCCGTGGGTCGCGCCGCATAATCCGAGCGAGCAATACCGTGACTTCCTGCTGACGCCGCCGGCGTGGCTCGAAGGCGGGCAGATGCAGTTCCTCCTCGGCACCGATGAACTCGGCCGTGACCTGCTGTCGCGTCTGATCCAGGGTTCGCGCCTGTCGCTGCTGATCGGCTTGTCGTCGGTGGTGATGTCGCTGATTCCGGGGATCCTGCTGGGTCTGTTCGCCGGTTTCTTCCCGAAAGTGGTCGGCCCGACCATCATGCGTCTGATGGACATCATGCTGGCCCTGCCGTCGCTGCTGCTGGCCGTGGCGATCGTCGCCATCCTCGGCCCTGGCCTGATCAACACCGTGATCGCGATTGCTGTGGTTTCCCTGCCGTCCTACGTGCGTCTGACCCGTGCTGCCGTGATGGGCGAACTCAACCGCGACTACGTCACCGCCGCGCGTCTGGCCGGTGCCGGTCTGCCGCGCCTGATGTTCATCACCGTGCTGCCCAACTGCATGGCGCCGCTGATCGTGCAGGCAACCCTGAGCTTCTCCTCGGCGATTCTCGATGCCGCTGCACTGGGCTTCCTCGGCCTCGGCGTCCAACCGCCAACCCCTGAGTGGGGCACCATGCTGGCCTCGGCCCGCGACTACATCGAACGCGCCTGGTGGGTGGTAAGTCTGCCTGGTCTGACCATTTTGCTCAGCGTGCTGGCAATCAACTTGATGGGCGACGGCCTGCGCGATGCGCTGGACCCGAAACTCAAGAACGCCGCCTGAGGAGATTCAAATGTCACTGCTAGAAATCAAGAATCTCAACGTCCGCTTCGGCGACAAGACCGCGACCCCGGTGGTCGACGGCCTAGACCTCAAGGTCGACAAGGGCGAAGTACTGGCCATCGTTGGCGAGTCGGGTTCGGGTAAATCCGTGACCATGATGGCGCTGATGGGCCTGATCGAGCATCCCGGCATCGTCACCGCTGACTCGCTCAGCTTCGACGGCAAGGACATGCTCAAACTGAGCAATCGTCAGCGTCGGCAGATCGTCGGCAAAGACCTGTCGATGGTCTTCCAGGACCCGATGACCGCGCTGAACCCCAGCTACACCGTCGGTTTCCAGATCGAGGAGGTGCTGCGCCTGCACCTGAAAATGTCCGGCAAGCAAGCGCGCAAGCGTGCCATCGAACTGCTGGAAAAGGTCGAGATCCCGGGCGCCGCCAGCCGCATGGACGCCTATCCGCATCAACTGTCTGGCGGTATGAGCCAGCGCGTCGCGATCGCCATGGCGATTGCCGGCGAGCCGAAACTGTTGATCGCCGACGAACCGACCACCGCGCTGGACGTGACGATTCAGGCGCAGATCATGGATCTGCTGCTGGCGTTGCAGAAAGAGCAGAACATGGGCCTGGTGCTGATCACTCACGACCTCGCGGTCGTGGCGGAAACTGCCCAGCGCGTCTGCGTGATGTACGCCGGTCAAGCCGTGGAAGTCGGTCAGGTGCCGCAACTGTTCGACATACCGGCGCACCCGTACAGCGAAGCGCTGCTCAAGGCGATTCCCGAGCACAGCCTCGGCGCCTCACGCCTGTCGACCTTGCCGGGCATCGTCCCGGGCCGTTACGACCGACCGCAGGGTTGCCTGCTGTCGCCGCGCTGCCCGTATGTGCAGGACAACTGCCGCACCCAGCGTCCGGGCCTTGATCCGAAAGCCAACAGCCTCGCCCGCTGCTTCTACCCGCTGAACCAGGAGGTGGCGTAATGGCCGTCGTACTTACCGCCCGCGACCTGACCCGTCACTACGAAGTCTCCCGTGGCCTGTTCAAGGGCCACGCCACCGTGCGCGCGCTTAACGGCGTGTCGTTCGAACTGGAAGCCGGCAAGACCCTCGCCGTAGTGGGTGAGTCGGGCTGCGGCAAATCCACTCTCGCCCGCGCCCTGACGCTGATCGAAGAGCCGTCGTCGGGTTCGCTGCAGATCGCCGGCCAGGAAGTCGCCGGCGCCGACAAGGCCGAGCGCAAGCAACTGCGCAAAGACGTGCAGATGGTGTTTCAGAGCCCGTATGCGTCGTTGAACCCACGGCAGAAAATCGGTGATCAATTGGCCGAGCCGTTGCTGATCAACACCAAGCTGTCGGCCAGCGAACGTCGCGAGAAAGTCCAGGCGATGATGAAGCAGGTCGGCTTGCGGCCCGAGCATTACCAGCGCTATCCGCACATGTTCTCCGGCGGTCAGCGCCAGCGTATCGCTCTGGCGCGGGCAATGATGCTGCAACCGAAAGTGCTGGTCGCGGACGAACCGACTTCGGCACTGGACGTATCGATTCAGGCCCAGGTGCTGAACCTGTTCATGGATTTGCAGCAGGAGTTCAACACCGCCTACGTGTTCATCTCGCACAACCTCGCGGTGGTGCAGCACGTGGCCGATGACGTGATGGTGATGTACCTCGGCCGCCCGGTGGAATTGGGTCCGAAAAACGACATCTACGAACGCCCGCTGCACCCGTACACCCAGGCGCTGCTGTCGGCGACCCCGACCATCCACCCGGACCCGAACAAGCCGAAAATCAAAATCGTCGGCGAACTGCCCAACCCGCTGAACCCGCCACCGGGCTGCGCTTTCCACAAGCGCTGCCCGTACGCGACCGAACGCTGCAGCACGGAAGAACCGCTGTTGCGTGAGCTGGATAATCGGCAGGTGGCTTGCCACTACGCCGAGCAGTTTCTCGACGGCGCGGCGTAGGCCCACGAAATATCTCATGTGGGAGCGAGCCTGCTCGCGAAGGCGTCATTTCGGTCAACATCATCGGTGACTGATTAACCGCTTTCGCGAGCAGGCTCGCTCCCACAGGGAATTCGTGTTGATTCAAGAGTTCACGCGATAACAAAACCCCTTCCACCTCAATTGCGCATCAGTCGAGGCAGAAGGGGTTTTTCTTTGGCCGGCGATCTATGTCTGGCTATCGCCTTCGTCATCCGGATCATCGGTGTCCGGCTCGTCGGTCGTCGAGTCATCATCTTCGGCGCTGCCACCCTGATTCATATCCCCCGGCTCCGACTCGGATTTGGCCAGCATCAGCCCGCTATGCCCGACCTGCCCATTGAACGCCTGAGATTCGTGATCCTCGCACTCGGCCCAGGCCGTTGCCGTGCCGAGGGACAGCATCACCATCACTTTCAACAACATCAAAACCCGTAGCAATCTGCTTTTCATGGCCGACTCCATCCTGTTGCGCTAAGACATGCTTGCCGGACTGGCTCCGTGTGAAATCTAGTCGCGATCCGACCGGCTCACCACTTAGGACGCGGCGGTGCGGGGAGAAATGCCCTCGATGCACAGATTGCTTTCGAATAACCCCGATAACCGATACTGCTAAGCGCCGCGTGTGGCCTGCCAGGTCAGTGGAATGGACATCAGCACCAGCAGCGCACTCATCAGCCAGACGCTGTGCCCGCCAAACTGGCCATACAGCTGACCGCTGAGCACCGGCGACAACAACGCGCTGGCACTCCAGCTCATGAAGAACAGCCCGAAGTACTGACCGCTCTTGCCGCTCTGCGCAAAGTGCATCGCCAGCACATTCAGTGGAGGCATGAACAGCGCCTCGCCCAGCGTCCAGATCAGCGTCGACAGACAGACAAAAGCCAAGCCGGAACCGAACGGCAACATGCCCAGCCCACAGGCCAACAGGACACTGCCAACGAGCATCTGCCAACGCGAGCCCCAACGCTCGACCGCGTGCGATAGCGGGATTTGTAAAGCGATCACCAACAGCGCATTGAGCCCGAACTGCCAGCCGATCGCCTCTGTGCTCAGGTGGTAGTAATCACGCAGATAATTGCCCAGCGTGCTGTAGACCGTGTCGAACGCGATGCCGAGCACGGCCGTCGCCGCCAGCAACCAGAGGAACGGCTTGTCGCGAAGCGGCACGCTCGAGCCATCGGCGGATTCGTCTCCAACCACCAGCACCGGCCGCCGCCACGTTGTGCGCACGAACCACAGCAACGCCAGCATCGTCATCGCTGCACTGGCAAAAAACACCCAACGAAAATCCGCTTGCGCCAACATCCCACCCGCCACCCCGGCAGCGGCCATGCCCAGATTACGCGCGACCCGACTCAGGGCCTGCGCACGCGAGCGTTGCGCGACTTCGCAATACTCCATGATCAGCCGCTGATGCAACGTCCGAATCGCCCCATCGATGACACCGCTAAGCAATAGCAAACCGGCGAGCCAAGGCACCTGCGTCACCAGCCCCAACAGCATCAGCACCCACACCGAAACGAAAAACAGCGCCGCCGTCAGCCGCGCCGTGCGCACGTGATCACTGAGCCAGCCACCGAGCATCGAACCGACCAACAACCCAGCGCCATAGGCCGACAGCAACCAGCCGACGGTTTCAATCGCCAGCCCCAGTTCCTGACGCAGGTACAGCGCCATGAACAACTTGACCATGGCGCTGAGGCGGTTGATGAACAACAGAGCCGCGAGGACCCAGGCCATGGGGGTGAAATAGCCTTTAAGAAGCAACAGGGGATTCAGCCGACTTGTCACTCCATTGACCTCTTCGAACGACTTGCAGGGATTGAAACACTAACGATCAACACGGCGGTTGTCGCACACCTGCACACCAAAACCAGGAAAAAAAGGATTCGCCCTACAACCTGCTGTAGGACATGCCGCAGGCTGAGAACTTTTGACCTTGCTTTTCAAGCTCGCACTCTCCAACAGCCGAGCTGGATTGATTGCATCAAACAGAAAATCGTCGGCTCGCAGATCGCCTTCGCGAGCAGGCTCACTCCCACAATTGGAGTGGGGACGACCTCAAGAAACAGGCCGGCTGTCAGGCCGCCATCGCGAGCAGGCTCACTCCTACAATTTGACCGCGTACCTCCTCAGAAACAGGCCGGCTGTCAGGCCGCTTTCGCGAGCAGGCTCGCTCCCACAATTGGATTGGGGACGACCTCAAGAAACAGGCCGGCTGTCAGGCCGCTTTCGCAAGCACGCTCGCTCCCACAAAAAAGCAAAGCAGCGCAGCTGCACGCGGCAAAGCCGCCCCACTCAAAACAATGAGCGCAAGCTCGAGTGCCTTTGATCTTGCTTTTGATCCACGGGCGACGTCGGAAGGCTGAGTGGAGGGATTGATCCGGGCGAGGGAGCGCAGCGACCGTTCGACGAAGTCGAACACAGCGGAAGGAGGTGCAGCGAAGCAAACCGTAGCCGCTGCGCCCGGATCAGTCCCGGAGCGAAGGAACCCGAGCCTGCGAGGGCCGAACGCAGGAGCAAGCCTTTTCGGTTACCTTTTCGGCGTTTGGAAAAGGTGACTCGCCGTAAGGGCGAAACCGCCAGCCGCAGCCCCCGCAGCAACGGATATTCACCCAAAACCCCAACAGCCTGGTCGGCCCAAAGGCCGCCAAGACCAAAACCGGCAGCCCATAAAAAAGCCCCCAAGGCCTACACCTCAGGGGCTTTCAATGATGCTCACGCGTCGCGCGGAATAAAGTGATCGGCTCATATGAGCACTCGACCTTGTATTCCTCTTTCAAACGGCTGGCGACCACATTGAACTGCAGCACAGACGCGACGCTGAGCATGATGTCGTTGCTGCGCTCCGGGAAGAACCCCTGCGTCGCGCCGTCTTCCGCCAACTGCTGCAGACCCTGACGCAACTGCCTGGAGACGCAACGATGTTATAAGGCATAGGCCCTGAAGTCGTTGCTGTCGCGAATCAGTAATTGCATCAGCCTGGGATGGATGAACAGCTTTTCCTTACCGACCTGCACTTCTTGCAGAACGCCAATGGCGACCAGCTCTTTGAGGTAGCGGGAGGCGGCTTGACGCTGGGCAATCTGTTTATCAACGACGTTGCTGATGCGGCAGTAGGGTTGCTCGAAAATGACGTCCACCAGCTCGCGGGAATATGTTTTTGGTAGTTGCTCTCGAACAAACTGGGTGGTGTGCTCGGACAGGCTGCGGATGGCGGCGATTTTGGCGCTGGTCCAGCGGGCGGTTTCCTCCACAGCGCTGAGCATGTAAAGCAGCCAGGGTTCCCATGCTTGCTCGCGAGTGACATCGAGCAGCAATCGATAGTACTCGGCGCGGTGCGCGATGATGTAACGGCTGAGGTAAAGGATCGGCAGGTTCAGCAAACCTTCTTGAATGAGGTACAGAGTATTGAGCACTCGTCCGGTACGGCCGTTGCCATCGGTAAACGGGTGAATCGCCTCGAACTGGTAATGCCCAACGGCCATACGCACCAGTGGATCCAGATCCGTCTCGTTGTGCAGAAAGCGTTCCCAATTAGCGAGCAGATCACGCAGGTGATCCTCACCTTCGGGAGGTGTGTAGATGATCTCACCTGTACGGTCGTTGGCTAACTGAGTACCGGGCACACGGCGTATGTCCATATCCACACCTTTGAGAGTGCGACAAATCTCGACTGCCGTACCAGTGGAAAGTGGGCGTTCGGCCAAAGACTGGAAGCCATGATGGAGAGCCTTGCGATAGCGCAGAGCTTCTTTAGTAGCGGGGTCGGCGTGATTTTCGCCATCATGGGCGTGCTGAAAGAGCAAATCCGTGGTGGTGACTATGCTTTCGATTTCGGAGCTGTCCTTCGCTTCCAGCAATGGGATGGTGTTGATTAACACCGTTTGGTTCGGAATGAGCTCGGCTGCCTGCTTCAACTCCGCAAGCGCTGTGCGGGCCTCGATGCAGCGCTTGAGCACTGCTCGAGTCTCCAGCTCTGCTTTGGGTGGTAAGGTCGGAAGCTGGTTATACGGCTTGTCCGCCGTCCAAGGAAGTGCGTGTATGGTCATGGATGAAGGGCCTGATCCTTGGGATAAACATTAAGGTAAGGACACCTGTATGCGCCCCCTTATGGCGTCAGTGTAAACATGTGCGCTCTACGTGTCGCTTTTTTGAGATTTTGACGACACGTCATGATCTCATGTCGCTGACGACGACATGTGCGCATGTCGTGTCTTCAAAATGGATTTCAAGCGACGTATTGTTCTCCAACCCAGCGCACGTTATGAAGACAGACCATGCTCGGCCCAAAAGCCAAGACCAAAACCGGCAGCCCATAAAAAAGCCCCCAAGGCCTACACCTCAGGGGCTTTCAGAAAAACACCTCAAACCTTAATGATGCTCCCGCGTCGCGCGGAATTTCACATCCGGCCACCGCTCTTCCATCAACGCCAGATTCACCCGCGTCGGCGCCAGGTAAGTCAGGTGACCACCGCCATCGAGCGCGAGGTTCTCCACCGCCTTGTTGGAAAACTCCTCAAGCTTCTTCTTGTCGTCGCACTCGATCCAGCGCGCCGAATACACAGTGATCGGCTCATACGAGCACTCGACCTTGTATTCCTCTTTCAAACGGCTGGCGACCACATCGAACTGCAGCACACCGACGGCGCCGAGAATGATGTCGTTGCTGCGCTCGGGGAAGAACACCTGCGTCGCGCCCTCTTCCGCCAACTGCTGCAGGCCCTGACGCAATTGCTTGGACTTCAGCGGATCACGCAGACGCACGCGACGGAACAGTTCCGGGGCGAAGTGCGGAATACCGGTGAAACCGAGGACTTCGCCTTCGCTGAAGGTGTCGCCAATCTGGATCGTGCCGTGGTTGTGCAGACCGATGATGTCTCCAGCGTACGCCTCTTCCAGTTGCTCACGCTCGGAGGAGAAGAACGTCAGGGCGTCGCCGATGCGCACGTCCTTGCCGGTGCGCACGTGGCGCATCTTCATGCCTTTTTCGTACTTGCCGGAGCAGATACGCATGAAGGCGATGCGGTCGCGGTGTTTCGGGTCCATGTTCGCCTGGATCTTGAAGATGAAGCCCGAGAACTTCTCTTCCACTGGCTCGACAGTACGCTCGTTGGCCACACGGGCCAGCGGACGCGGCGCCCAATCGACGACAGCATCGAGCACGTGGTCGACACCGAAGTTGCCCAGCGCCGTACCGAAGAACACCGGGGTCAGTTGGCCGTCGAGGAATTCCTGCTGGTTGAATTCGTGACAGGCGCCCTGCACCAGTTCCAGCTGTTCGATGAAGCGCTCGTACTCATCGCCCAAGTGCGCGCGCGCCTCGTCGGAGTCGAGTTTCTCGATGATCTTGGTTTCGGTGCGCTCGTGACCGTGACCGGCGGTGTAGACAATGATGTAGTCGTCGGCCAGGTGATACACGCCCTTGAAATCGCGGTAGCAACCGATCGGCCAGGTGATCGGCGCAGCCTTGATCTTCAGAACGGCTTCGATCTCGTCGAGCAGTTCGATCGGGTCGCGGATGTCACGGTCGAGTTTGTTGATGAAGCTGACGATCGGCGTGTCACGCAGACGGCAGACGTCCATCAGCGCAATGGTCCGTGGCTCTACACCCTTACCGCCGTCGAGCACCATCAAGGCCGAGTCCACCGCTGTCAGGGTGCGGTAGGTGTCTTCGGAGAAGTCTTCGTGGCCCGGGGTGTCGAGCAGGTTGATCATGTGTTCGCGATAGGGGAACTGCATGACCGACGTGGTAATAGAAATACCCCGCTGCTTCTCCATCTCCATCCAGTCGGATGTCGCATGGCGATCGGATTTGCGGGATTTCACCGTACCGGCCACTGCAATCGCCTTGCCCATCAACAGGAGCTTTTCGGTGATTGTGGTTTTACCGGCATCGGGGTGGGAAATAATGGCGAAAGTGCGGCGTTTCGCGACTTCGGCGGCCTGTTGGGTCATGGGAAATCGCCTGGCGGTGATTCAAAAAAGGGCGGCGAGTATAGCTTAAAAAGTGATCGCCAAACCACCGTCCCTCGGCCGCGCAAAACCCCGTAGGAGCTGCCGAAGGCTGCGATCTTTTGATCTTGTTTTCAGCAGCAAAGTCAAAAGATCGCAGCCTTCGGCAGCTCCAACAGGGTGGCCAAATAGTGTCTAACGTGGGAACCTTTTAAAGCACGGAGACGTCCATCCCCTGTTACGAACTTTCGTCAGGGGCTGAAAAATCAGCAAGTTAGCCTGACGAGGCTGCGCTCATGGCTCGCTTTCAGACCGCTTTGCCGGCTCTGAAAAACGGCTACTTTTCGCGAACGACGCTCCCGGCAGCCAAGGCTTGGCATGCCACACGGGACTGCGCTCGCCGACTACAAAAAAAGGAGTCCGCCTGTGGCTATCCGCTATGGCAAAGGGCTGATGGGAGGTGCGGTGGTGATCGCGCTCCTGGCCCTGCTGGTCCACTGGATCGGCATCAACACGATCGAACACTACCGCGACGATTTGTTGTTTTACCTGCAAGCTCATCTGATTCTCGTCCTCGCTTCCATGCTGGCCGCCCTTGTCGTGGGCATTCCCGCCGGTATCTTCCTCAGCCGCCCGACCATGGTCGGCCGCGCCGAACGCTTCATGCAAATCTTCAATATCGGCAATACCGTGCCACCGCTGGCCGTGCTCGCGATTGCGCTGGGCATCCTCGGCATCGGCAGTGGCCCGGCAATCTTCGCGCTGTTCCTCGCCTCGCTGTTGCCGATTGTGCGCAACACCTATGAAGGCCTGAAAAATGTGCAGGGCTCGCTGAAAGAAGCCGCTGTCGGCATCGGCATGACGCCGCGCCAAGTGCTGTGGAAAGTCGAATTGCCCAACGCCGTGCCGATCATCGTCGGTGGCGTGCGTGTCGCACTGGCGATCAACGTCGGCACTGCGCCGCTGGCGTTCCTGATCGGCGCCAACAGCCTCGGCAGCCTGATCTTCCCTGGCATCGCCCTGAACAACCAGCCGCAACTGCTGCTCGGCGCCGCGTGCACCGCGCTGTTGGCGCTGTTGCTCGATGGCGTGGTCACCCTCGCCAGCCGTCTCTGGCTGGAACGCGGTTTGCGCCCGTCTTAAGGCTTTGCGAAGGAATATTTATGAAACGACTTAGCTTGATCTTAGGCTGCGTCCTGCTGTTCGCAGGAATCGCGCAAGCCGCTGAAAAACCGGTCATCCGCCTTGGCGCCCGGGTCTTCACCGAGCAGACCCTGCTCGCCGAAATCACCGCGCAATACCTGCGCAGCAAAGGCTATGACGCGCAGATCACCGGCGGTCTGGGCAGCAACCTCGCCCGCAGCGCCCACGAAAGTGGCCAATTGGACCTGCTCTGGGAATACACCGGCGTGTCGCTGGTGGCCTATAACCACGTCACTGAAAAACTCGACAGCGCGCAGTCCTACGCCCGGGTCAGAGAGCTCGACGCGAAGAAAGGCCTGATCTGGCTGACGCCGTCGAAATTCAGCAACACCTACGCCCTCGCTCTGCCGAAAAAAATCGCCGAGCAATATCCGCAGATCGGCAACATCAGCCAGCTCAACGAAGTGCTGCGCGCCGAGGCCAAGACCAACCACTTGGTGGCGCTGGACACCGAGTTCGCCAACCGCTCCGACGGTCTCGACGGCATGGTCAAGCTCTACGACATGAACCTGACCCGCAAGAACATCCGGCAGATGGACGCCGGCCTGGTCTACACCGCGCTGCGTAACGGTCAGGTGTTTGCCGGTCTGGTCTACACCACCGATGGCCGCCTCAACGCCTTCGGCCTGAAATTGCTGGAGGACGACAAGCATTACTTCCCCGACTACACCGCAGCTCCCGTGGTGCGTCAGGCCACGCTGGACGCCAATCCGAAACTGGCCGAACAACTCAAGCCGCTGGCCGAACTGTTCGACGACGAAACCATGCGCCAGCTCAACGCGCGAGTCGACGTCGACCACGAGAGCCCTTCGTCCGTTGCCGCCGATTTCCTGCGCCAGCATCCACTGAATTAAGAGAGGAGAAGTCATGGAATTTCTGAACGCCTTTTCCCATCTCGACTGGCAGCAGGTAATGCACCTGACCTGGCAGCACATCACTCTGGTCGGCATCGCCGTGACCCTGGCGATCGTCATCGGCGTGCCGCTGGGCATCCTGATGACACGCTTTCCCACCCTCGCCGGCCCGTTGCAGGCCAGTGCCACGGTGCTGCTGACCGTGCCGTCGATCGCCCTGTTCGGTCTGCTGCTGCCGTTCTATTCCAAGTTCGGCCAGGGCCTGGGGCCGCTGCCGGCGATCACCGCCGTGTTCCTTTATTCGCTGCTGCCGATCATGCGCAACACCTACCTCGCCCTGACCGGCGTTGAACCGGGCATCCGCGAAGCCGCGCGCGGCATCGGCATGACCTTCGGCCAGCGCCTGCGCATGGTCGAACTGCCGATTGCGGTGCCAGTGATCCTCGCTGGCGTGCGCACCGCCGTGGTGATGAACATCGGCGTGATGACCATCGCCGCCACCATCGGCGCCGGCGGCCTCGGTGTGTTGATCCTCGCCTCCATCAGCCGCAGTGACATGTCGATGCTTATCGTCGGCGCGCTGCTGGTCAGTCTTCTGGCGATCTTCGCCGACCTGTTTCTCCAATGGCTGCAACGCTCGTTGACTCCAAAAGGACTCCTGAAATGATCGAACTTCAAAACCTCAGCAAAACTTTCCAAAGCAACGGCAAAGATGTCAAAGCCGTGGATTCGGTAAGCCTGACCGTCAATGAAGGCGAGATCTGCGTGTTCCTCGGGCCATCGGGTTGCGGCAAAAGCACCACGCTGAAAATGATCAACCGCCTGATCAAACCGACTTCGGGCAAGATCCTCATCAACGGTGAAGACACCACCGATCTCGACGAGGTGACCCTGCGCCGCAACATCGGCTACGTGATCCAGCAGATCGGTCTGTTCCCGAACATGACCATCGAAGAAAACATCGTCGTGGTGCCAAAACTGCTCGGCTGGGACAAACAGAAATGCCACGACCGCGCCCGCGAACTGATGAGCATGATCAAGCTCGAGCCCAAGCAGTATCTGCATCGCTACCCGCGTGAACTGTCCGGTGGTCAGCAACAGCGTATCGGCGTGATCCGCGCCTTGGCCGCTGATGCGCCGCTGCTGTTGATGGACGAGCCGTTTGGCGCGGTCGACCCGATCAACCGCGAGATGATCCAGAACGAATTCTTCGAGATGCAACGCGCGCTGAACAAGACCGTGATCATGGTCAGCCACGACATCGACGAAGCGATCAAGCTGGGCGACAAGATCGCCATTTTCCGCGCCGGCAAACTGCTGCAGATCGACCACCCGGACACCCTGCTCGCGCATCCGGCGGATGATTTCGTCAGCAATTTCGTCGGTCAGGACAGCACGCTCAAACGCCTGCTGTTGGTGAAAGCCGAAGACGCGGCGGACAACGCGCCGTCGGTCAGCCCGGAAACGCCAGTGGCCGATGCGCTGGAATTGATGGACGAGCACGACCGTCGCTACGTGGTGGTCACCTGCGCCGAGAACAAGGCGCTGGGGTACGTGCGCCGTCGCGACCTGCATCGTCAGACCGGCACCTGCGCGCAGTTCCTGCGTGAGTTCAACGCCACCGCAGCGTACGACGAGCACCTGCGCATCCTGTTGTCGCGCATGTACGAGTTCAACCGCGCCTGGCTGCCGGTGATGGATGCCGAACGGGTATTCCTCGGTGAAGTGACGCAGGAGTCGATTGCGGCATACCTGAGTTCGGGACGTTCACGGGGGATGAAGACCAGTATCGTCTCGCCGGCTGAGACCGTGGTCGCGTAAACCATCTACGCGGTTGAAACCCGATCCCTGTGGGAGCGAGCCTGCTCGCGAAAGCGCAATATCAGTCGACGCTGATGGCGGCTGTGAAAATGCCTTCGCGAGCAGGCTCGCTCCCACAGGATCTACGTAATTTTGTTGATCTTCACTGGGTGACAAAGAATCTCAACAGCCTCTCCTGCAAGAGCGTCGTCAATTCAGCTTCTTCAAGGTTCAAATCCCCCTTCAAAAGACTCTCTCGCTGCCAACGTCGCCGATGTTGCCGCCATCACACTTACCAACGATCTAGCCGACAAAAGCCACGAACGTGCAGGTATTTTTAACACTCGAAAATTCGCCGGGAACATCTGCCCGTCATCTCGGTCGGGTAGAAGGAGTGATGAACGCGACGCACGTCAGAAGCGTGCAAAAACGCGACATTTTTAGTTGATCTCGCGCCCCTCACGCCCTAAAGTTCGCGCCGAACGTCCATGCTGGAAACGATCCATCCGGCTCAAGTACTGACGACGAGACAGCAAGGCCAAGGGATAGCTGCACATCTCTGGGCCTTTTTGCTTTCGGCGGCAATGCCTTGGGAAGTAGGCGAACCAAAGTGGGGATACGGAGGGCGTTCATGCACCCATTGTTTTTACGAGTTTGCCCATAGGAGCACCCAGCATGTCGATCCAGGTCGAAGACTATTTCGCGCGCGCTACATTCGACAAAATGAAGGCGTTCGCCGACAAACAGGAAACCCCGTTCGTGGTGATCGACACCGCGATGATCGCCCAGGCCTACGATGACCTGCGCGCCGGTTTCGAATTCGCCAAGGTCTACTACGCGGTCAAGGCCAACCCGGCCGTCGAGATCATCGACCTGCTCAAAGACAAGGGTTCGAGCTTCGACATCGCCTCGATCTACGAGCTGGACAAAGTCATGGATCGCGGCGTCAGCCCGGACCGTATCAGCTACGGCAACACCATCAAGAAATCCAAGGACATCCGCTACTTCTACGAGAAAGGCGTGCGTCTGTTCTCCACCGACTCCGAAGCCGACCTGCGCAACATCGCCAAGGCTGCACCGGGTTCGAAAGTCTATGTGCGCATCCTCACTGAAGGCTCGACCACTGCTGACTGGCCGCTGTCGCGCAAGTTCGGCTGCCAGACCGACATGGCCATGGACCTGCTGATCCTCGCTCGCGACCTCGGTCTGGTGCCGTACGGCATCTCGTTCCACGTCGGCTCGCAACAGCGCGACATCAGCGTCTGGGACGCGGCGATCGCCAAGGTCAAAGTAATCTTCGAGCGTCTGAAAGAAGAAGACGGCATTCACCTGAAGCTGATCAACATGGGCGGCGGCTTCCCGGCCAACTACATCACCCGCACCAACAGCCTGGAAACCTACGCCGAAGAGATTATTCGCTTCCTCAAGGAAGATTTCGGTGACGACCTGCCGGAAATCATCCTCGAGCCGGGCCGTTCGCTGATTGCCAACGCCGGTATTCTGGTCAGCGAAGTGGTGTTGGTTGCGCGCAAGTCGCGCACTGCTGTCGAGCGTTGGGTTTACACGGATGTGGGCAAGTTCTCCGGCCTGATCGAAACCATGGACGAAGCGATCAAGTTCCCGATCTGGACCGAGAAGAAAGGCGAGATGGAAGAAGTCGTCATCGCCGGCCCGACCTGCGACAGCGCCGACATCATGTATGAGAACTACAAGTATGGCCTGCCGCTGAACCTGGCGATTGGTGATCGTCTGTACTGGCTGTCGACCGGTGCGTACACCACCAGTTACAGCGCGGTCGAGTTCAATGGCTTCCCGCCGCTGAAGTCGTTTTACGTTTAAGGAGCAGCTGCAAGTTTTGAGCTGCAAGCTGCAAGTGAAAAGCCCACGAATTTGTGGGCTTTTTTGTGGGTGTTCGGCTGGGGAGGTTTTTTGTACTAGATACCATAGCCCCTCACCCCAGCCCTCTCCCGAGGGAGAGGGAGCCGACCGAGTGGTCTTCCGTCCGACATCGACCTGAACCACCTTGGCGATTATGGATTCGGCAAAACCATTGCAGGTCGGCGTACCTCCCAAGCATCCCTCGGTCGGTTCCCTCTCCCCCTGGGAGAGGGCTAGGGTGAGGGCTCGGCGGTTTCAGCCGCGCTGCAACTCTGCATACCGAGCGGCATACCGACTAGCCATCGCCTGAATTCGCAAGCCTGTCGCATCAGCCAGCGTCTGGCTCGCCACCCGCAGAAAATTAAGATTGCCCCCAGCCAAGGCTTTCTCAAGCCAAACAACTGCTTCATCAACCCGTCCCTCAGCCGCTAAAACTGCAGCGAAACTGAACTGCCCACGAAAATCCCCTCCCTCAGCCGAACGCCGATACCAGTCACGCGCCGCCAGCGGATCCGCCGGACACACCTGCCCTTCCTCCAGATAGCGCCCCAGCAGGTTCATCGATTTCGCATGGCCCAACTCAGCTGCACGCCGGTACAACGCCAGCGCCTGCTGATGATCAACCGTCACCCCGCGCCCGGTGGCCAGTAGATTGGCCAGGTTGTACATCGCCCAGTCCAGCCCCGCCTCGGCAGCGATCCGATAATGCTGCGCCGCGACCGAGGCATCCGCCGCACAACCCCAACCATGCTCATGACAACGCCCGAGCATGTTGCGCGCCATCAGATGCCCGCGCCCGGCGGCGATACCGAACCAGCGCAATGCAAGCGGTTGATCCTGCGCGATGCCCTGACCGTCCAGCAGGATCTGCCCAAGCAGCGCCTGCGCTTCAACCTCTCCCTCGCCTGCCGCCAGCAAAATCGCCTGCGCAGCGCGGGCCGGGCTTTCTTCAAGCATTGCCGCCAACCCGGCTGCATCGAGAACTTCCTCGCGGCGCAACTGGAAACTCATACCTCGACCCAGCGCCGCAGCAAGTTGTGATAAGTGCCAGTGAGGCGGATCAGCGAAGGGTGATCGGGAACGTCCTGGGTCAACTGCTGAATCGCCCCGTCCATTTCGAACAGCAACGCGCGCTGGCTGTCTTCGCGCACCAGGCTTTGCGTCCAGAAAAACGAGGCATAACGCGCACCACGTGTGACCGCATTGACCTTGTGCAAACTGGTGCCCGGATACAACACCATGTCGCCGGCCGGCAGCTTCACGCGCTGGGTGCCGTAGGTGTCCTGAATCTCCAGTTCGCCGCCGTCGTAATCTTCCGGCTCGCTGAAAAACAGCGTAGCCGACAAATCGGTGCGCACCCGCTCGATGCTGCCCTTGGGCTGGCGCACGGCGTTGTCGATGTGGAAATCAAAACTGCCGCCGGCCGTGTAGCAATTGACCAGCGGCGGGAAGACCTTGTACGGCAGTGCGGCAGACATGAACAGCGGATTTTTCCACAACCGCTCCAGCATCGCCGCGCCGATTTCCTTGGCCAGCGGGTGGCCTTCGGGCAGTTGCAGATTGTGCTTGGCCTTGGCCGACTGGAAGCCGGCGGTGATCTTGCCGTCGGCCCAATCCGCTTGCTCCAGGGCCTGGCGGATGCGCTGCACTTCGTCTTTTGCGAACAGCCCGGGTATGTGCAACAGCATGGCGATGTCACCTGATGGCAAGAAGGCGGCAATGGTATTGATTCTTATTGACTGTGTAAAACCCCCGAGACGAACGAACAGGCAGAGACCGTAAGAGCAAATTGTAAAGAATGTAAATTCAATGCGAATAACAATGTTTCGCAATTGATACGAATACCTGTTTACCCTATATTCCGCCGCCTCAAATCCTTGGGGAGGGGAATAAAAATGGCACGTCAACACGCACAATTACCGGTCAGTTCACCACGTCTGCTCGCCTCGGCAATCGGTGTCGCAATCACCGCCGGCTCCGCTGGGCAGATGGTCTTCGCGGCGGAAAAAACCGAGAGCAAAACTTCCGGCAACGCCATTGCCCTGGACGCCACCGCCATCACCGGTGAAGCCCAGGACTCGACCTCCTATCAGGTCGAAAAAGCCTCCTCGCCCAAGTACACCGCGCCGCTGGTCGACACCCCGCGCTCGGTCACCGTCATCCCGCAACAAGTGCTCAAGGACACCGGCGCGCTGAATATGCAGGACGCCTTGCGTACCGTGCCGGGCATTACCTTCGGCGCCGGTGAAGGCGGCAACCCGCAGGGCGACCGTCCATTCATTCGCGGCTTCGATGCTCAGGGTGACACTTACCTGGACGGCGTGCGCGATACCGGTTCGCAGAGCCGCGAAATCTTCGCCGTGGAAAACATCGAAGTCAGCAAAGGTCCGAACTCGGCGATTGGCGGTCGTGGCGCGGCCGGCGGCAGCATCAACCTGGTGAGCAAGAAAGCCCATCTGGGCAACTCGTTCGACGGCGGCTTCACCTACGGCTCCGACCAGACCCAGCGCTACACCCTCGACGGCAACTATCAGTTCAGCGACAGCGCTGCCGGCCGTCTCAACCTGATGAGCCACGAGAGCAACGTCGCCGGTCGCGACAAGGTCGATTACGACCGTTGGGGCATCGCGCCGTCGCTGGCCTTCGGCCTGGGCACCGATACCCGTGTAAACCTCGACTACTACCATCTGGAAAGCAACGACACCCCGGACTCGGGCATCCCGTACACCATCCCAACCGGTGGTTCGGCCGCACGCACCAAGTCCAATCCGGACAAGCCGTACGCCGGTGGCGATCACGACAACTTCTATGGTCTGGATCGTGACTTCCGCAAGGGCCGCACCGACACCGCGACCTTCGCCATCGAGCACGACCTCAACGACGCGCTGACCATCAAGAACACCCTGCGCCACGGCAGCAGCATGCAGGATTACATCCTCACCCAGCCGGACGACAGCAAGGGCAACGTCAACAACGGCAGCGTCTGGCGTCGGGCCAACACGCGGGTGAGCAACACCGAAACCACCACCAACCAGACCGACCTGTTCGGCACCTTCTACGTGGGCGGTTTCAAGAACAGCTTCTCCACCGGCGTCGAATACACCCGTGAGCAGAGCGAGAAATCCTCGTACAACGTCAACACCGACACTACGCCGCGCACCAGCGTCGTCACCACCAACTGCAACCCGGGCCTGATCGGCGCCGCCAGCGGTTACAACTGCACCTCGCTGTCGAACCCGAATCCGAATGATCCGTGGAACGGCGCAATCTCGCGCAACTACGCCGGCACCGACACCCAGGCCGACACCTACGCGCTGTACGTGTTCGACACGCTGGAGTTGTCCGAGCAGTGGCTGGTGAACATGGGCCTGCGCTATGACCACTTCGACACCGACTACAAGACCTACAACGCCGCAGGGACCACCACCTCCAAGGGTGATGACACCAGCGAATTCGTCACCGGTCAGTTCGGCGTGGTCTACAAGCCGGCGGAAAACGGCAGCATCTACGCCTCTTATGCGACCTCGGCGACACCGCCGGGCAACACCCTGGGCGAAGGGCAGGAAGGCAACCCGCTGGGCGGCACACCGGATCGCAGCGGCAACCTGCTGAGCAGCGACATGGAGCCGGAAACCACCAAGAACTACGAGATAGGCACCAAGTGGGATCTGCTCAATGACCGCCTGTCGCTGACCGCCGACATCTTCCGCACCGAGAAGGAAAACGCTCGCGTGCAAGTCGATACCAGTTCCTACGAGAACGCCGGCAAGACCCGCGTACAAGGCTTCGAACTGTCGGCCAGCGGCAAGATCACCGACAAGTGGCAGGTGTTCGCCGGTTACGCCTTCATGGACAGCGAACAGGTTGATGGTGGCCCGCTGGGTCGCGCCAACGACGGCAACGATCTGCCGAACACACCGAAAAACAGCGCCAGCCTGTGGACCACGTATCAGGTCACGCCGAAGCTGACGATCGGTGGTGGCGCGTTCTACGTCGACGACGTCTACGGCAGTGTCGCCAACACGACGATGGTCGATTCGTACGTGCGTTACGACGCGATGGCGGCCTACAAGCTGACCAAGAACGTCGACCTGCAACTCAACGTGCAGAACCTGACCGACGAAACCTATTACGACAAAGCCTTCTCGACCCACTTCGCCAATCAGGCGGCGGGACGCACGGCGCTGTTGAGCACCAATTTCCACTTCTGACCAATGTGAATACCTGTAGGAGCGAGCCTGCTCGCGAAGGCAATCTTTCAGCAACATCGATGCTGACTGACACACCGCTTTCGCGAGCAGGCTCGCTCCCACAGGGAATGCGCCGCGAGGCTCGGCCCCGTTCATTCAGTTGAACGGGGCTTTCGTGTGTTACGCAAAACGCTTCTTGATAACCCACGGCATAATGCGCGCCGTGATGACAATTTCCGAACGGACGGCGAGTGACGTGTTGAAGAAAACCCTGTTCCAGTTGCACTGGTTTTTTGGCATCACCGCAGGGCTGGTGCTGGCCCTGATGGGCATCACCGGCGCGGCCTATTCGTTTCAGGAAGAGATCCTGCGCGCGCTCAATCCGTCCGTTCTGCAGGTGGAAAAACAGGTCGCCGGCGTGCTGCCGCCAGTGGAACTGGTGGAACGCATCGAAGCCGCGTCCGGCAAGAAAGTCGCGATGCTCTGGGTCGAGACCGACAGCGGTCACGCCGCACGGGTGTTCTTCACCCCGCCCAAGGGCGAACGACGTGGCGAAATGCGCTACTTCGACCCGTACACCGCCGAGTTCAAGGGCGATGCCACCGGCCAGGACTTCTTCGGCCTGATGTTGCAACTGCACCGTTTTCTCGCCATGGGCGACACCGGGCGCAACATCACCGGCGCCTGCACCTTGATGCTGCCGTTCTTCTGCCTCTCCGGCCTTTATCTGCGCTGGCCACGCCAGTGGAACAGCTGGCGCGTGTGGTTAACCCTGGACTGGAAAAAGAAGGGCCGCGCGTTCAATTGGGATCTGCACTCGGTGGCCGGCACCTGGTGCCTTTTGGTCTATCTGCTGCTGGCGTTGACCGGCTTGTCATGGTCGTACGAGTGGTACAACAAAGGCCTGACCCGCCTGCTTTCCGACGCGCCGCAAAACGAACGCGTGCGCGGCGGTCGCGGCCCGGCGCCGGAAGGCCCGGCACCGACCGCCGACTACGCAGCGATGTGGAGCAGCATCTACAGCGCTGCCGGCCCGGGTCTGGCCGCGTACAACATTCGCATGCCGGCGGTGGCCGGCCAGCCGGCGACGGTGTTCTACCTGCTCGACAGCTCGCCCCATGACCGCGCGCTGAACCAGATCACCCTCGATCCGGCCACCGGCGTAGTCAAACGCGTCGACCGCTATGCCGACAAAAGCTTCAAGGCTCAACTGCTGACCAGCATTTATGCGCTGCACGTCGGCAGCTATTTCGGCCTTGTCGGGCGCATCATCGTCACGATCGCGGCGGTGTGCATGCCGCTGTTTTTCATCACTGGCTGGCTGCTGTATCTGGACCGTCGGCGCAAGAAAAAGCAGATCAAGGATGCCCGCCAAGGCCTCGCGCAACCGTCCGCCGAGGCTTCGGCCTGGCTGATCGGTTTCGCCAGCCAGAGCGGTTTCGCCGAACAATTGGCGTGGCAGACCGCCGGGCAATTGCAGGCCGCCGGGCTGCCGGTCAACGTGCAGCCGCTGGCCAATCTCAGCGAACAGGATCTGCGGGATTCCAATAACGCGTTGTTCGTGGTCAGCACCTTCGGCGACGGCGAAGCGCCGGACAGCGCCCGTGGTTTCGAGCGCAAAGTGCTGGCCAAAGCCTCGACACTCGACAGCCTCAACTACGCCGTGCTCGGCCTCGGCGATCGGCAGTACGCGCACTTCTGTGGCTTCGCCAAACGCTTGCATCAATGGCTCGGCGAGCACGGCGGCAAGACGCTGTTCGCCCCGGTGGAGGTCGATAGCGCCGATCCCTACGCGCTGCGTCACTGGCAAACGCAACTCGGCCAGCTCACCGGACAGGCGCCGAGCGAAACCTGGCAAGCACCCAGCTACGACAACTGGACGCTGGTGCGGCGCGAACTGATGAACCCCGACAGCAGCGGCGCGCCGGTCTATCTGCTCGGCCTCAAAGCCCCGGACACCCGCAGCTGGCTGGCCGGTGACCTGGTCGAAGTGCTGCCACGCAATTGCCCGTGGGCGATCGAACATTTCCTCGACGGCCTCGGCATCCGTGGCGAAACACCGGTGAAGGTCAACGGCATCGACGAGCCGCTGGAAGTGGCCCTCGCCTCACGCCAACTGCCCGAACACCGCGCGCATCTGGTCGGCCTGCATGCGCAGTCGCTGGTCGACGCGATGGTGCCGCTGGCCATGCGCGAATACTCCATCGCCTCGATTGCCGCTGACGGCGTGCTGGAGCTGATCGTGCGTCAGGAACAGCACAACGACGGCAGCCTCGGCATCGGCTCCGGCTGGCTCACCGAGCATGCGCCTGTGGGCGGCAGCATCAGCCTGCGCGTGCGGCGCAACAGCGGTTTCCACCTGCCGAACGAGCCCGTGCCGATGATCCTGCTGGGCAACGGCACAGGCCTCGCCGGCCTGCGCAGTTTGCTCAAGGCACGCATTGCCGATGGTCAGCAACGGCAGTGGCTGCTGTTCGGCGAGCGCAACCGCGAGCACGACTTCCTCTGCCGCGCCGAGCTCGAGGAGTGGTTGGTCAATGGTGATCTGGCGCGGCTGGATCTGGCGTTTTCGCGGGATCAGGCTGAGAAGGTTTATGTGCAGGATCGCTTGCGTGAGTCGGCGGATGAACTGAAGAAGTGGTTGGCTGATGGTGCCGTCATTTATATCTGCGGCAGCCTTCAAGGGATGGCCTCAGGCGTAGACCAGGCGCTCAACGATATCCTCGGCAGCGCCGAAGTCGAACGCCTGATCGAACAGGGCCGCTATCGCCGGGATGTTTACTAACGCCTGCGAAAAGCCCCTCACCCTAGCCCTCTCCCAATGGGAGAGGGGACCGATTGGGGGATGCTCGAGATCGACGCCGACCTGAGCGTTCTTCACTGAATCCATAGCCATAATCACCTCGGTCGGCTCCCTCTCCCTCTGGGAGAGGGCTGGGCGGGCGGCGTTCCGATGAGGGAAATGGGCTACTGTTAAATCTCCACTCAACTTCACAAGGACCGTGAAGCCATGCCAAGCCGCCCTACCCTCGCCCAATTCGCCCGCCACTTGCGCACCAA
The DNA here is from genome assembly GCF_054681355.1 of Pseudomonas sp. H1_G08. Lineage (NCBI taxonomy): Bacteria > Pseudomonadati > Pseudomonadota > Gammaproteobacteria > Pseudomonadales > Pseudomonadaceae > Pseudomonas > Pseudomonas sp. H1_G08. The sequence continues at coordinate 5,709,573 of NZ_CP162822.1, read as the reverse complement.
CCAGACAGATTGCGAACACCTGCTCTGGCAGCGCCTGCGTTCCCGGCAGATAGCCAACCTGAAATTTCGCCGACAGTTTCCATGTCCGCCGTTTGTGCTGGATTTCTATTGTGTGGAGTTGAGATTGGCGATTGAGCTGGATGGTGGCCAGCATTATGAGACGGCCGGGGTGGTTCACGATCGGCGCCGGTCGAACTTCCTGTCTCAACAAGGCATCGACGTCGTGCGATTCAGCAATCTTGAGGTGCTTCAGCAGATGGATGACGTGTTGGAGCAGATCATCAGAATTGCGGCAGAGCGGAAAATGCCCTCACCCTAGCCCTCTCCCAGAGGGAGAGGGGACTGATTGGGGGATGCTCGAGATCGACGCCGACCTGAGCGTTCTTCACTGAATCCAAAGCCACAATCACCTCGGTCTTCCAGGTCGATGCATGACGCAAGACACTTCGGTCGGCCCTCTCCCTCCCAGAGGGCGAGGTGACTGATTGGGTGATGCTTGAGATCGACGCCGACCTGAGCATTCTTCACTGAATCCAAAGCCACAATCACCTCGGTCTTCCAGGTCGATGCATGACGCAAGACACTTCGGTCGGCCCTCTCCCTCCCAGAGGGCGAGGTGACTGATTGGGTGATGCTTGAAATCGACGCCGACCTGAGCGTTCTTCACTGAATCCAAAGCCACAATCACCTCGGTCTTCGAGGTCGATGCTTAACGCGAGACACCTCGGTCGGCTCCCTCTCCCTCCGGGAGAGGGCTGGGGTGAGGGGCTTTTGATCCAGCGTGATTAAACAGGCTGCAACTTCTGCTCAAACACTGCTACACCATCCAGATCCCGCAACACCACGCTCATCTCGCCGCTCTGCCCTTCGATATTCACCTCACCAAAAAACTGAAACCCGGCAAACGGCGAAGTGTTCTGTGCGGGCGGTGCTTTCTCGAACACCACCTCTGGGCCAAACGTCTTGTCCAACGGATTCGGCCCGAAACTGCCGGCGTTCAACGGTCCGGCAACAAATTCCCAGAACGGTTCGAAATCCTGAAACGCCGCGCGGTCCGGATGATAGTGATGCGCCGCGCAGTAGTGCACGTCCGCCGTCAGAAACACGAAATTGCGCACCTGCTGCGCGCGCAGGAATCCGAGCAGCTCGGCGATTTCCAGCTCTCGCCCCTGCGCCGGGCCGGGGTCGCCGTTGGCCACGGCTTCCCAACGCGCAACGCCCGGACTGACCTCGCCGTCCGGCACGCCAAGGCCGATGGGCATATCGGCGGCGATGACTTTCCACTGTGCCTTCGATGCCTGCAATTCACGCTTGAGCCAGTCCAGCTGCTCGCGGCCGAGAAACGGTTTTGCCGCGCCCAGGTTGTCGTCGTTGGCTTCGCGATAGCTGCGCATATCCAGCACGAATACGTCGAGCATCGGCCCGTAACTGAGCTTGCGATAAATGCGCCCGCCGCCGTCCGCCGCTTGCAAACGCATCGGCGCATATTCCAGCCACGCCTGCCGCGCGCGGCCGACCAGCTTGTGGATATCTTTCTCCTGATAACGCTCATCCAGCTGCTTGCCCGGTGACCAGTTGTTGACCACTTCGTGATCGTCCCACTGCCAGATCTGCGGCACTTCGGCGTTGAAGCGGCGGATGTTTTCGTCCATCAGGTTGTAGCGATAGTTGCCGCGATAATCGTCGAGGGTCTGCGCGACTTTGCTTTTGGCTTCAGTGGTGACATTGCGCCAGATGCGCCCGCTTTCCGTGGTCAGTTGCGCGGGCACTGGGCCGTCGGCGTAGATGGTGTCGCCGCTGTGAATAAAGAAGTCCGGCAGGCGCAGGCGCATGGCTTCGTAGATGCGCATGCCGCCGATGTCCGGGTTGATCCCGAAGCCTTGGCCTACGGTGTCACCGCTCCAGACAAAACGGATGTCGCGTTTTGTCGTTGGCACGCTGCGCAGATGGCCGAACCACGGTTCGCTGGCGACGCCGCTCTGGGCGTCTTCGAAGTGCACGCGATAGAAAATTGCCTGGTTGGCCGGCAGGCCGGTGAGTTCGACGCGGGCGGTGAAATCGCTGCGCGCATCGGCCAGTGGCGAGACGAATTTGCGCGGGTTGCCGAACAGGCTGCCGGTGTCCCACTCGACCACCATGCGCGCCGGCCGATCGCTGCGGCTCCAGATCATCGCGCGGTCGCCGAGCAGGTCGCCGGACTGCACGCCGTCGGTGAGCTGCGGACGATCCTTGACCGAGGCAATCACCGCCGGCGCCAGCCCCGGCAGCAACAGCCCGGCGCCGACCGCTTGCATGACGCGACGCCGGCCGAGATTGAAATCGCTCATGGTGTTCTCCCTGCAAAAGGGAAAACTTAAGCACGGGTGTATGAATCCGCTATGACAATGCAGACTCCCACAGGGATTTGGTGTTGTCGGTCAGGCCTTGGCGGGCTCCAGCGGTAGCTCGACAGCCTCAGGCCGTTTGAGCAGCGCATACACCACCGCCGTGACCAGGCTCCCCGCAACAATCGCCAGCAGATACAGCAGCGCATGGTTGATCGCATTGGGGATCGCCAGCACGAACAAGCCACCGTGCGGCGCCATCAGTTTGCAGCCGAAGTACATCGACAAGGCACCGGTCAGCGCGCCGCCAGCGATGCTCGCCGGGATCACCCGCAGCGGGTCTTTCGCGGCAAACGGAATCGCCCCTTCGGAGATAAAGCACAGGCCCAGCACGAAAGCCGCTTTGCCGGCCTCGCGTTCAGTCTGGGCAAACTTGCGCCGGGCAATGAAGGTGGCGATGCCCAGACCGATCGGCGGCACCATGCCGGCGGCCATGGTCGCGGCCATCGGTGCGTAACTCTGCGAGGCCAGCAGCCCCACCGAAAACGCATAGGCGGCCTTGTTGATCGGCCCGCCGAGGTCGACGCACATCATGCCGCCGAGCAGCACGCCGAGCAGAATTGCGTTGGTGGTGCCCATGCTGTCGAGGAACTGGGTGAGCGCGGCGAGCATGCCGGCGACCGGTTTGCCGACCACGTAAATCATCACCAGGCCGGTCACCAGACTGGCCAGCAACGGGATGATCAGAATCGGCTTCAGCGCTTCCAGGCTCTGCGGCAATTTCACATAGCGGGCGATGGCTTTGGCGGCGTAACCGGCAATGAAACCGGCAATGATCCCGCCGATGAATCCGGCGCCCAGAGTGCCTGCGAGCAAACCGCCGATCATCCCCGGCGCAAGGCCCGGGCGATCGGCGATCGAGTAGGCGATGTAACCGGCGAGTAACGGCACCATCAGCTTGAACGCGGTGTCGCCGCCGATCTGCATCAGCGCCGCCGCCAGCGTGCCTTCTTCCTTGTACGCGGTGATGCCGAACACGAAGGACAACGCGATCAGCAAACCACCCGCCACCACCATTGGCAGCATGTACGACACACCCGTGAGCAGGTGCTTGTAGACGCCGGTTTTCTCGGACTTGGCCGGGGCCTTGCCGTCGCTTGCCGCACTTTCGACAGCGCCTTCGGCCAAGGCTTTTTTCAAAGTCGCTTCAGACTGCTTCAGCGCAACGCCCGTGCCGCAGCGATAGATTTTCTTGCCAGCGAAACGCTCGGTAGCGACGTCGATATCCGCCGCCAGCAGTACCACGTCAGCCTCGGCGATGGCCGTTGCGCTGAGCGGGGTTTTCGCGCCGACCGAGCCTTGGGTTTCGACCTGCAATTCATAGCCCAGACGCTTGGCGGTCTGCTGCAACGCTTCGGCGGCCATGAAGGTGTGGGCGACGCCGGTCGGGCAGGCCGTGATGGCGACGATGCGCGGCGCACGTGGCGCGTCAATCGCCGGTTCGACTGCGCTGGCCACGTAGACTTCGGCTTCTTCAGCACCGCGACGCAGTACCGCTTCGACATCCTGCAGCGCCTGCGCCGGAGCGATCTGGAACACGCGCTTGCCGACGAAGCGACTCATGTCCACCGCGCCAGTGGTGACCAGCAAGACCCACTCGGCGGCTTCGATGGTCGCCGCCGACAATTCGCGTTCCGGGTGTGCCGGATCGACCACTTCAACGCTGGTGCTCCAGCCCTGGCGCTGCGCCGCTGCATCGAGCAGGCGCGCGCACAGCACACTGGTGACCATGCCGTTCGGGCAAGCCGTAACAATGGCTAACTTCATCACAAACCCTCTTATTGTTCTGTCAGGGGGCGCACGCGCACGCCCTGTTCGAGCTGCGCCAGTTGCGCAGCGTCGTTGATGCCAAAACCGATCTGGGTCACCGCCATTGCCGCAATCGCGGTGGCGGTGCGCAGGGTTTGCTCCGGCGTATCAGCACTGAGCAGACCGTGGAGCATGCCAGCCAGCAATGAATCGCCGGCACCGACCGTGCTGGCCACGCTGACCTTCGGCGGCGTGGCGTGCAGGGCCGAGCCGACACTGAACCAGTTGACCCCGTCAGCGCCGTGGGAGATCACCACGTGCTCGATGCCTTGCGCATGCAAACGTGCGGCGGCTTGTGCTTCGGCGATCGGCGACACCACTTCGCAGCCGAGGGCGTGGGCCAATTCTTCGGTGTTCGGTTTGATCAGCCAGGGGCTGGCCTGCAACGCGACGCGCAAGGCTTCACCACTGGAATCGAGGGCGACTTTCAAGCCGAGCGCGTTCAAGCTTTCAATCAGCTCGCGCAACCATTGCGCAGTGACGCCACGCGGCAGACTGCCGGCGACCACCACCGCATCGTGCCCCGGTGCGATCTGCAGCAAGCGATCAAGCAAAGCTTGCTGCGCCATTGCATCGACCATTGGCCCCGGACCGTTGATGTCGGTAATGCGCCCGTCCTGTTCGGCGACCTTGATGTTGCTGCGCGTCTCGCCCGGCACGCGGATGAACGCGTCGATAAAACCACGCTTGGCGAACAGGGTTTCGAACGCTTGCAGATTGTCTTCGCCGAGAAAGCCGCTGACGGTGACCTGATGGCCGAGGTCCGCCAGCACCTGGGCGACGTTGACGCCTTTGCCCGCAGCGTGGGTGTGCATCTCCTCGCTGCGATTGACCTGACCGGCATCCAGCCGTGACAGCTCGACGGTGAGGTCGAGTGCCGGGTTGAGGGTCAGGGTGAGAATCTTGGCCATTACAGGGCCTCCACTAATGCGCGCACTTCATTCGCGCTGCCCACGGCCAGGGCCTGTTGAGCGAGGGTTTGCGCCTGGGGCAGGCTGAGTTCACGGATGCGCGCCTTGACTTCGGCAATGCTGCGCCCGGACACGCTGAGCTCGTCGACACCGAGGCCAACCAGCACCGGCACCGCCAGCGGGTCCGCCGCCAGCTCGCCGCAGACGCCCACCCATTTGCCATGGGCATGGGCGGCGCGCACGGTGATGTCGATCAGTTGCAGGACCGCCGGGTGCAAGCCGTCCGCTTGTGCAGACAGCGTCGGATGACCACGGTCGATGGCCAGGGTGTATTGGGTCAGGTCGTTGGTGCCGACGCTGAAGAAGTCGACTTCCTTGGCCAGCACTGGCGCAAGCAATGCGGCGGACGGCACCTCGATCATGATCCCCAGTTGCAGGTCGGCGACTGGAATTTCCAAACGCAAGCGTTCGGTCATGTCGCGGGCCTGGCGCCACTCTTCGACGCTGCCGACCATCGGGAACATGATCCGCAGCGGACGGTTGTCGGCCGAACGCAGCAAGGCGCGCAGTTGCGCTTCCATGATCTGCGGCCGCTGCAGGGTCAGGCGAATGCCGCGCACGCCGAGGAACGGGTTTTCTTCCTTGGCGATCGGCCAATACGGCAGCGGTTTGTCGCCGCCGACGTCGAGCGTGCGCACCACCAGCGGCCGTCCGGCCAGACCATCGAGGACGCGACGGTATTCGGCTTCCTGGGTTGCCTCGTCCGGTGCCTGTGGGTGGGCCATGAAAATCAGTTCGGTGCGCAGCAGACCAATGCCTTCGGCGCCCTGCTCCACCGCGCTGGTCACGCCTGCGCTTTCGCCGATGTTGGCGAACACTTCAACGGCGTGGCCGTCGGTGGTGTGCGCCGGTTGATGGCGCTGTTCGGCGGCGATCTTCAGGCGTTGCTCGCGGGTGTCGCGTTCTTCGGCGGCACGCTTGAGGGTCGCGGCATCGGCGTCGACATGCAGACGGCCACGCTGACCATCGAGCAACAGCGGCGTGCCCGGTTCGAGCAACAGCACTGCCGCCCCCGCACCGACCAACGCTGGAATCCCGAGGGCACGGGCAACGATGGCGCTGTGCGCGGTAGCGCCGCCGCGCGCGGTGAGAATCCCCGCCACTCGCGCAGGATCAAGCCGCGCGACATCGGACGGGCCAACTTCGTCCATCACCAGAATGTACGGTTGCTCAGGTTCGTTCGCGGTCTGCACGCCACACAATTGCGCCAGCACTCGACGGCCGATGTCACGCAGATCCGCGGCACGCTCGGCGAGCAACGCGTCCTGCAGCGATTCCTGCTGTTTGGCGGCGCCTTCGATCACCGCCATCCACGCCGCTTCGGCGCTTTCGCCTTGCTTGAGGCGGGTGTCGACTTCGTCGGTCAGATCCGGGTCGTCGAGCATTTCCTGGTGAGTGATGAAAATCTCGCGAATTGCCTTGGCCTTGCTGCGTTCGATCAAGCCCTGAATGTCGCGGCGCACGTCGCTCAGCGCTTGCTTGAGGCGCTCGCGCTCGATCGCGGCAGATTCGCCGCGCAACGGGTAATCGATGGCTTGCAGGACCTGAATGTGCGCCGGGCCGATGGCGATGCCCGGTGCGGCAGGAATCGCCTGCAACAGGCTGCCGGAGGCCGGGGCGATCAGCACTTCGGCGATGTCGGCGATCACTTCGCGCTGCTGACTCACGGCCGGCAGCGGCTCGACTTCCTCACCGAGGCCTTCTTCAATCGCCGCGAGCAGAGCCGGCAAGGCATCGGCGGCGATGCTCGGTTCGGCAATCAGCTCCAGCACCTGACCGCGGCGGGCGCCGAGGCTGAGCAGTTTGCTCAGGCTCTTCACCGATACGGCGCTGTCCTGGCTGTCGACGATGCGCACGCGAATTTCGCCGTCAAAACTCTTCGCCAGTTGCGCAAGAATCTTCGCTGGTCGTGCGTGCAGACCATGGGCGTTGGCCAGGGCAATACGCGCACTCGGCCAATCGGCCGGCAGCTCACCGCCGAGCACTTCGAGGACTTTGCGGCTGCTGGTGGCGCGGCCCAGTTCGTGGCCACGACCTTCGATCAGCAACGCGCACAAACGCTCGAGCAGCGCCTGATGCGCTTCGCCCAGACTCGCCAGGCAGAAGAGACCGCTAAGCGGCTGGCCGAGATAACGCATTGGCTTGTCGGGAGTGACGAACGCCAGCCCCGGACGCTTCACGGTCTGCTCGCTGTGCAACCACCACAGGCCATCACCCAATGGCAGCGCTTCGACTTGCTGCAACACGCCGGCAAAGCCATTGCTCACACATTCGGCCTGACGCAGCAGACGTGCGCCGCGCCAGACCAGTTCTTCGAAATCGTCGGCCGACACGCCGAGGCCGATCATCTGCGCGTCCAGCGCCAGTTCCTGCGGCGCGCCTTGCAGCAGCTTCAGCAGCGCTTCGGGCGAGCTGGCGCGACGCAGGGCCTGGCCCAGATCGGTCTCGCCGAGGGCGCGGGTCAGCAGTTGCAGCAGGCGCAGGTGTTCATCGGATTTCGCCGCGATGCCGATCGCCAGATAAACGATCTGGCCATCGCCCCAATCAACGCCGTCGGGGAACTGCATCAGGCGCACGCCGGTGGCGAATACCTGATCGCGGGTTTCCGGCGTACCGTGGGGAATGGCGATGCCTTGACCGAGAAAGGTCGAGCCCTGGGCTTCCCGGGCCTGCAGGCCGGCGAGGTAGCCGTCGGCAACCAGACCATCGGCGACCAGATGACTGGCCAGCAATTGCAGGGCAGCGGGTTTATCCACGGCCGACTGGCCCATGGATATCTGCTCTATAGTGAGCTCGAGCATGCGATCTCCTTTTTGGCGCAGTTCAACGCCAGGTATTGTTTTGAATGGTTCACAGCTTAGGCGCTCTGCCGCGCTTTTCAGCGGCAGTTTTGGCGGTTTCACGGCAGGACCGGCCAAAGGCGTCTAAAACGTAGAAAATACGCTTGCTGAAACGTTTAATCTAGATTGATCGGCACGTTACTCGATAATGTCTCATCCTTGAAGTCCAACTGGTCGGATCTGCCCAGGCAATAAGTCGACTGCCCTTATCGGGTAGGATTGGCGAAAATGTCGCGGCATGCTCGAAAAAACAAGGAAATACCGGGTTGAAACTCAGTGATATTGCGCGGTTGGCCGGCGTCTCCGTCACCACCGCCAGCTACGTCATCAACGGCAAGGCCGAACAGCAACGCATCAGCAACGCGACCGTCGAGCGCGTGCGCGCGGTGGTCGATCTGCACGGCTTCACGCCCAATCCGCAAGCGGCCGGCCTGCGCAGTCGGCACACGCGCACCTTGGGCTTTATCCTGCCGGATCTGGAAAACCCCAGTTACGCGCGGATCGCCAAGTTGCTCGAACAAGGCGCGCGGGCTCGCGGCTATCAATTGCTGATTGCCAGTTCCGACGATGCGCCGGACAGCGAGCGCCAGTTGCTGCAACTGTTCCGCGCGCGCCGATGCGATGCGCTGATCGTCGCCAGTTGCCTGCCGGCCGGTGATGACAGCTATCGCCAGTTGCAGGCCAAGGGTCTGCCGATCATCGCCATCGACCGGGTCATGGAGCCGGAGCATTTCTGCTCGGTGATCAGCGACGACCGCGAGGCCAGCCTGCATCTGACCCAGAGCCTGCTCGATCCGCAGCCAAAGCAGATCGTGCTGCTCGGCGCACGGCCGGAGCTGAGCATCAGCCAGGAGCGTGCCGCCGGTTTCCGCGAGGCTCTCAAAGATTTCAAAGGTGAGGTGCTGGTCGAGCACGCCGAGTCGTTCAGCCGTGAGTGCGGCAAGCAATTGATGGAAGAACTCCTGCAGCGTCTGGGGCATTTGCCTGACGCGCTGGTGACCACTTCCTACGTGCTGCTGCAGGGCGTGTTCGATGCGCTGCATGATTTCCCGCTGAAATCGCGGCCGCTGCGCCTGGGCACGTTCGGCGACACGCAGTTGCTGGATTTCCTGCCACTGCCGGTCAACGCCATGTCCCAGCAACACCAGTTGATCGCCGACAAGGCCCTGGAACTGGCCCTGGCCGCCGTCGAGCAGGACGACTACCAACCGGGCGTGCAAGCCATTGCGCGGACCTTCAAGCAGCGTATTCATCGGGACTGAAGCGTGGAGCTGATCGACAGCCACACCCACCTCGACTTCCCCGACTTCGACGCCGATCGCGCAGAGTTGCTGGCCGAAAGCCGCGCCCTCGGGGTGCGGCGCATGGTCGTGCTGGGCGTGCATCAGGGCAACTGGCAACGGGTGTGGGACCTGGTGCAGAGCGATGCCGACCTGTACGCCGCGTTCGGTCTGCATCCGGTGTTCCTCGATCAGCATCGCTCCGAGGATTTGCTCGCACTGGGTGACTGGCTGACACGCCTGCGCGGGCATCGGCAGTTGTGTGCGGTGGGCGAGATCGGTCTGGATTATTTCATCGAAGACCTCGATCGCGAGCGGCAACAGTCGTTGTTCGAAGCGCAGCTGCAACTGGCGGCGGACTTCGAGCTGCCGGCGCTGATCCACGTACGCCGCAGCCACGCGGCGGTGATCGCCACGCTCAAGCGCTTCAAGCTCAAACGCGCCGGCATCATCCACGCCTTCGCCGGCAGCCGTGAGGAAGCGCGGGAATACCTCAAGCTCGGGTTCAAACTGGGTCTCGGCGGTGCTCCGACCTGGCCGCAGGCGTTGCGCATGCATCGGGTCCTGCCGGAACTGCCGCTGCAATCGGTGGTGCTGGAAACCGACTCACCGGACATGGCCCCCGCCATGTTCCCCGGCCAGCGCAACAGCCCGGCGCATCTGCCGGCGATTTGCGCGGCGCTGGCCGAGCTGATGAATATAACGCCTGAACAACTGGCCAACGCCAGCACCGCCAACTGCTGCGAAGTCTTCGGCTGGTAACACGTACCCGGGTAGGAGCTGACGAGTGCAAGGATTGTTTGGGGCTCAGACGCGAAACGCGCTGATCAGTTGTTTGAGCTCAACCACCTGCGCCGACAGCGCGCGGCTGGCATCTTCGGTCTGGTGCGCGCCTTGCGCTGTGCGTTCGCCGGCACGGTTGATTTCGACGATGTTCTGGTCGATGTCGTGGGCCACGGCGGTCTGCTGTTCGACGGCGGCGGCGATCTGCTGATTCTGATCGACGATCATGCCCACCGCGCCAAGGATGTTTTCCAGCGCCTGCTGGACCTTCTCCGACTGGCCCACCGTGCCGTTGGCCATCTGATGGCTGACGCCCATGGCCTTCACCGCCGCGCCGACGCCACCGTGCAGCTTGGCGATCATCTGCTCGATTTCTTCGGTCGATTGCTGGGTACGCTTGGCCAACGTGCGCACTTCATCTGCGACCACGGCAAAACCGCGCCCCTGCTCGCCGGCTCGCGCGGCTTCGATCGCCGCATTGAGTGCTAGCAGGTTGGTCTGTTCGGCGATGCTCTTGATCACCTCAAGCACACGGCTGATCGACTGGCTGTCGCTGGCCAGTTGATTGATCACCAGCACCGACTGATCGATTTCGCTGGCCAGCGCGGCAATGCTGCCCTGCTGCGATTCCACCAGCCCGCGTCCGCTGAGGGTTTCGTCGTTGACGCTGTGGGCGCTGCTCACCGCGGCCGCAGCACTGCGGGCGACTTCCATTGAGGTCGCCGACATCTGGTTCATCGCCGTCGCCACTTGTTCAATCTGCGAGCGCTGCCCGGCCACGGCCTGATTGCTCTGCGCCGACACGCTCTCCACCTGCCCGGCCTGGCGCTCGACCTCACCCACGGTGTGGCCCACGCGTTCGATCAAGTCGTGAATCTTCTTCACCGTACCGTTGAACACCTCGCCCAACTCGCCCAGTTCATCACGGCTGCTGGCCTTGAAGTTGACGGTCATGTCACCGGCCGCGACCTTGTCCATCATCGCGCCCAGGCTTTTCAGGGTGGTCCGGGTCGAGGCGTAGAAACCGCCATAAAGATAGAAAATCAGCACAAACACCACCGACAGCGCAGAGGCTTGCAGAATCATGTGCGTGCGGTTCTGCGCCAGACGCTGCTGCAACTGGCTGTCGAGAAATTTCAGCGTGGCCTGATTGAGCTGGTAGGTGTGTTCCATCAGCCCGGTGACCTGATCGTAAAATGCCTGCCACGGCGCATCGAGGGTATCGGCCATCACCACTTGTTCTTCGAACAGCTCGCTGGCCTGCTTGAGCGAAGCCTTGCTGGTGTCGGCCTGGGCACTGAGGGATTCGCGCGCAGCACTGCTGGAACCGAGGGCGTCTTGCAGTTTCAGGGCGTACTCGGCCTGGAGTTTTTCGATCTGCACCAGCAACTCGTCGAAACGCGTACTCGAGGAACTGTTGAGAAAGCCCTGGCCCAACGAATACGAACCCATCGCCCGGCCTTCGCCGAGGGTTTGCGTGACGCTGGGGGTGATCAGCGTAACCAGTTCGCTGAGCTGACGAATGTCGCTCTGGTTGTCGCGGCTCAACCCGGCCTGACTGGTGATGATCTGGCTGAAAATCTGCGCACTGGCCAGCAACTTGCCGATCAACGCGCTTTTGCTTTGCAGCGAGCTCTCTGCTTGCTGGGCCTTGAACGCGGCGATCATTTCATCGCGCTTGGCCTCGAATTGCTTGATCTGCTCGGGGTCTTCGGTCATCGCCGTCAGCCCTTCGAGCCGCGCGAGCACGGCTTGCTCCAGCGCCTGGATCTGCGCCTCGACATTGCCGGCCTTGCCGGACTGGCCGAGGGTGACGTCGATCTGCACCAGATTGTTCAAGGTCTCCAGATCCCGGCGCAGGGTCAGGCTGCTGCCCAACAGGTCGAGGCTTTGCAGTTCGACGCGTGTGCCCTGAAATTCGCGATAGGAATCGCGTACCAGATAGAAATTGGTCACCAGCATCGGCACCAGGAACAGCACGCTGATCAAGCTGAACTTCATGCCGAAGCTCAGACGGTTCATCAGCGAGACGGCGGGATAGAGCAAGCTCTTCACTGGAAGTCTCCCTTGGTTTTTCTTGTTTTTATTGGCAGGCGCGGGACGACAGCAGATAGCCACTATCGGGCGCTATCTCTGTATAGCGTAAATCGGCGGGAGGTTTTGTAACTTAAGGTTAATGGCAATGCAGTGATCGCCAAATCAAAAGCAAAAAGATCGTCCGATCGCGGCCCGAGCCTTCGGCAGCTCCTTGTATCTCGACTAACGCTCCGTCAGGAGCGATAGTTCTCGACTGATCATCGAGGGAGGGACTTGGAAGCCGCGCAGCTCCTTAGGCTTTTTGCCTGTGACGTAGATCGTGCTCCAGCCCTCCACACTCACTCGTACAGTTCGCACGGTATCTTGGGCCCGCCTGCGGCGAGAGCCCGCATTCGCAAGGTTGGACAGAGTGACGTGATGATCGCAACAGGGAACAAGTGGAGAATCAATCATGTCCGGTTTCGTTGGCGTCGACATCGCAAAGAACACCTTTGATATCGCTACACACCAGCCCAACGGCAAGCACAAAACCAAGGCCAAGCTGGCCAACGATCCAAAGGGCTTTAAAGAGTTTGAGGCGTGGCTAGAAAAAAATGCCGAGCGTTCGGCCCTGATCGTGATGGAAGCCACCAGCGTCTACCATTTGGAGCTCGCGGAATTCGTTTACAACAAAGGCTTCCGGGTCTGCGTCGTGAACCCGGCTACGACCAAAGCGTACGCTGACAGCGAACTGCGCCGCATCAAGACTGATAAAAGCGATGCCAAACTGATCGCCGACTTTGCCCGGGAAAAGGATCAAAAACTTCACCCATGGGCGCCTGAGCCGCTGAAATACCGCCAGTTAAAAGCAATGGTGCGCCGCCTGGATGACCTTCAGGAAATGGAACAAATGGAGCTCAATCGTCTGGACGTTTCCGACGAAAAGGTCAAAGACTCGATCAACTCCGTTCTGCGCCATATCGAAAAAGAGATCGTAGAAACGCATAAGGCGATCAAAAAACACATCGATGACGACCCGGATATGCGTCAGATGCGGGATCTCATCGTAACCATCGACGGCATCGGACAAAAAACGCTTGAACGATTGCTCGCCGAACTGGGTGACTTGCGCAAATACAGTGATCCTCGCCAACTGGTCGCTGCTGCAGGGCTCAATCCAAAGCTGCAGGAATCAGGAAAGCTCAAAGGTCACACCCTGATCTCAAGAGTAGGGTCAGCACGGCTGCGTGCAGGCCTTTACATGCCTGGCATGGTGGCGCTGAAACACAATAAGGCGATCAAGGCGATGAAAGAACGCCTGGAAGCCAATGGCAAGGCCCCCAAGCAGATCATCTGCGCAGCAATGCGCAAGCTGCTGCACTTCGTTTACGGAGTGCTCAAGTCAGGACTGCCATATGACCCGAAACTTGCGCTTGCCCGGTGAGGCTCAAGACGGTATCTACAGGGAAATGCGTTCCAAGGTAGGAGCTGCCGAAGGCTGCGATCTTTTGATCTTTCTGTAAATCAGCGAATCAGTGAACCAGAACCGTCCACAAGGCAAACCCGGCATACCACAGCACCGCCGCGCGCAGCAGCAGTTCCCACAGGCAATCGAGGGTGTTTATGCCGTCCGGGCCGACCACTGGCGGTGGAACTTCCCCGGCGGCCAGGCCGACCTTGTTGATCAACTGCGCAGCGCTGATGTTCCAGTTCAGCAGCTCATGCAGCATCACTCGGCTGACCGCGACGAAGTTGCCGACCAACGCAAGACTTGCCGCCAGCAAACGAACCGGCACCCAATCGAAAGCGTGACGCAATTGCGCAGCACGCTCGACCAGCGCCGGATTGCAGCCGTGCTCTTCGGCCAGCGCCAGCAAACGATAGGCCAATGCCGCCACGGGGCCGAGAAGGAAGTACCAGAAGATCACCGCGAAGAAACTCTGATAGGCCTGCCACAGCAGATGCCCTTGCACCCGCTCGAGCAACTGCTCGCCGTTATCGGCGCAGATGTCCAGGTCGCGCTTGGCCACGTGGGCCGCCGCTTGCAGATCCTCACGGCGCCAGGCATCGCGGAACGGGCCGAGGCCGCCGAGCAGATCGCCGCGTCCGAGGCTGTAGATCACCACCAGCAAATGCACCGGCAGCGCCAGCAAACCGTAAGCCACAGGTTCCAGCACCAGCAGCAACAGCGCCAGCAACGCCACCGGGAACAGCACCAGAATCGTCAGCACCAGCCACGGTTGCCTGGCCAGCCGTTTGCTTTTTTCGAGTTTGTGCAGTTCGCGGATCCATCCGCCGTCGCGTTGAAGCCGATGGCGCAGGGCCGAAAACTTCTCGATCCACAGCGCCAGCAGTAACACCAGAAAACTCATTGTCCTTCCTCTTTTGCCAGGGCGGCGCGGTAGCGTGCCCAGTCGAATGCCGGTCCCGGATCGGTCTTGCGCCCCGGCGCGATATCGCTGTGGCCGCAGATGCGCTGATCGGTGATCGCTGGAAAGCGTTTCTGCAACTGCCGGGTCAGCGCAGTCAACGCGCGATATTGCTCGTCGGTGAACGGCAGATCATCGGTGCCTTCCAGCTCGATGCCCACGGAAAAATCGTTACAGGTTTCACGACCTTCGAACATCGAAACGCCGGCATGCCACGCCCGTTCCAGACAGGAGACAAACTGGGTGACCTTGCCGTCACGTTCGATCAGAAAATGCGCCGAGACACGCAGGTCAGCGATGCCTGCAAAGTACGGGTGTTCAGTGACATCCAGACGATTCTGGAAAAATTCCTGCACCTTGCCCGTGGCGAATTGCGCCGGCGGCAGGCTGATGTTGTGGATGACCAACAGGGACACTTCGCCCGCCGGGCGCTCATTGAAGTTGGGCGACGGGCAGATCTGCACGCCATGACACCACCCGCTCGCGGGATCCAACTGCATACCGATTCCTTCAACGCCAACCATGTGGGCGCCCAGTATGCCGCGATCCGCCCTCACCGCGCGATCACTTGCCGCGATTGAGTCGCCGCAGGTCGCCCAGCACCGATTCCAGTGCGCGGTCGAACAGCAAGGTGTCATCCAGTGCGCGCGCGGCGCCACGGCTGAAAGCCAAGGCGAGGTCGGTGCGGCTGTGCTCCAGCACTTTCGTCCCGGTGCGGTCGACGAAGACATATTTGCCGGTCTCTTCGATGATCGCGGCGAGTTTGCAACGCAAGGTCTGTTCCTCGTCTGCGTCGAACACCACCCAGTTGCCCACACGCAACTGCTCGACCTGAGACAGACCGGCATCGTCTTGCGCCAGGCGCGGCGCCGGGGTCGCTGCTGCCTGGTCGGCACTGTGCTGCAAGACCTCGGGCGTGACTTCGATCAGCGGCATGGCGCTGTGCTCGGCATCGTCGGAACGTTCCAGCACGCGTACGTGCAGAGCCTCCAGTTCGCTGAAAAATTCGCTGGTGGCAAACGGGTCGAACGCGGTGCTGCTCAGGCCATCGCGCAGCGACTTGAGCAAACCCGGCACCAGTGCCAGCAGGCGCAGGCTGGATTCGCCGTCGTCATGGCGCTGCACGCTCCAGACCAACTGTTCCATGGTCTGCACATCGGCATGCCATTCGGCGGACTGATCGCCGTGCTTGAGGCAGGTCAGCAACAGCACTTTGCTCCAGGCCTGCTGGACGAAACTCACCACCGTCGCCGGCAGCACTTTGCCCAGTAGCGCCTGTTGCAACGCCTGCGCGACACGCCGCTGAGCCAGCTCGGCCTTCGCCCGGCCTTCCTCGGCGTCCCGCAAGCGTTGTTCCAGCAGTTCGGTGCGGCGGCGCTCTTCCTGAGTGAAGGCGAGGAAGTCGGCGAGCAGTTCGGAGAAGATCGCCGGGTCATCCACAAAATCACTCAGCAAGCGCTGCACCACTTGTTCGATGCGCACGTATAGGTTGTCGCGCTCAGCGCCGTCGCAATCGCTCCAGCCCATTGCGGCCTCGGCGATTTCGTTGAGCAGGCGCCGCGCCGGGTGCGTGCTGCGGCTGAAGAAACTCTTGTCCAACACCGCAACCTTGAGCATCGGAATCTGCAATCGGCCGATCAGCGCCTTGAGCGCATCGGGCACATTGCGATCGTCGAGGATGCAGTCGAAGACCATGGCGATCAGGTTGATCACATCTTCGTCGGCAGTCGCGACAATGCGTGAGCGGCCACTTCGGACGCTGACTCGGGTCAGCAACTGTTCGAGCTGATGACGCAGATCGAAATCTTCCTGAGCCTCCAGCGCCGGTACGTATTGCTGCAAGTGCGACAACAACCGCAGCAGGTCGCGGGTGTTGATCGGATGCGCCGGGGCGCCGGGCTCCAGGGTCGGTGTGACGCGGCCGCGGACCTGGGCGAGCAATTGCTGCATCGCTGCGAACACTTCCTCGATGCCTTCGTCCGCTGGCGGCTCGTCGAGATCTTCAATCAATGTGTCGCTGTCCGCAGGCTCGACCATGCGACGAGCCACGGCGGGTTTCAGATGTGGCAACACGCCGGTGGCGAGCAACAACTGATTGGCCTCGCCATACAACTGTTCGGTGTCAGCCAGCACATAGCGTTCGAACAGCTTGAGCAGGATCAGCTTGACCTTGATCTCGACGCCGAGGTTACGTCCGGCCTGCAGGAAATATTCGCAGAGCATGGCCGGACTCAGCGGATTGTGCTGATCGTCCAGACGCTTGCCGAGCATCGAGCTGAAGCGTGCGGTGAGTTGATCGAGAGCGAAGCCGTCGCGCTTGAGCACACGGCTGACCATGGTCTGCACGGCGACGGTACGCTCCATGGCATCGGTGCGCGGCGCCGACTCTTCGACCACCGGCGTGCGTGGCAGTGTGTTGGCGGCGGGGTCGTATTGGGTAAGGCCGGCGAAGGCTTCAAAGAACAGTTCCAGAAAGCCGCGCTCGATGTTTTTGCGTTTGAGGCGCAGGTCGCGCATGGCTTCGAAAAAAATGTTCTGATCGACGTCGTTGCGCGCCCGGTCGGCCATTTCGAACAGCGTGTCGTCAGCGTTATCGAACAATTCCTGCAAATCGTGGCGCAGTTGCTGCGCAGCCTTGTCGCGAACCTGCAGCAGAATCACCGGCAAGCGGGCAAGCGGCGAGTGGTCCGCCAAATCGGCAGTCGCCCGGTGCAAAGGCACCACTTTCCCGTCGTTGCGCATCCAAGCCTCCTGGAACGGTGATTCGGTTCGTCGCTTTGACACTGCCCAACTGGACTCGTTCGTCAAAGCCATGACGTCAAATACAAGGCGGATTATCTGGCAAAACAGGCCGGCGATGCTATAGGCCTCAGGGTTTCCCCTATACGCCACACCTCGCACTCAGCGCAGGAAAATCGACCAGATGCGTCAGGCACGAACGTTCTCGCCTTGGGTTGGCTCGCGCCCTGCCCCTATAATCGAACCACTTTGTTTGTGGAGTCCGTTATGCCGAATCTACGTCTCGCCGATCTGACCGCCGAAATCGAAAACAACGTGCGCCGTGCGTTGCTCGAAGACGTCGGCAGCGGCGACATCACCGCGCAACTGATCCCGGCCGAACGCCTGGCCAAAGCCACCATCATCACCCGTGACGACGCGGTCATCTGCGGCACCGCGTGGGTCGATGCGGTGTTTCGCCAGCTCGATCCGCGCGTGGCGGTGCATTGGCAAGTGGTCGACGGCCAGCGGGTCAAAGCCAATCAGCCGCTGTTTCACCTGGAAGGCCCGGCTCGCTCACTGCTGACCGGTGAACGCAGCGCGTTGAACTTCCTGCAGTTGCTGTCTGGCGTGGCGACGCGCGCGCAGTACCTGGCGGACTTCGTCGGTGAAACGCAGGTCAAGTTGCTCGACACCCGTAAAACCCTGCCCGGCCTGCGCTTGGCTCAGAAATATGCGGTGACCTGCGGCGGCTGTCACAACCACCGGATCGGTCTGTACGACGCCTTCCTGATCAAGGAAAACCACATTGCCGCCAGCGGAGGCATCGCCGAAGCCGTGGCCGCCGCACACAAGATCGCCCCGGGCAAACCGGTGGAAATCGAAGTGGAAAGTCTTGAGGAATTGAAGCAAGCGCTGGAAGCCGGCGCCGACATCATCATGCTCGACGAACTGAGCCTGGATGACATGCGCGAAGCCGTACGCCTGACGGCCGGCAAAGCAAAACTGGAAGCCAGCGGCGGCATCAACGAAAGCACGCTGCTGCCGATCGCCGAAACGGGCGTGGATTACATCTCGATCGGCGCGATGACCAAGGATGTCAAAGCGGTGGATCTGTCGATGCGACTGAGTCTCTGAGCTACAAGCTGCAAGCTACAAGCTACAAGCTACAAGCTGAGCGATTCTGCTTCGACTTGTAGCTTGCAGCTTGAAACTTGAAGCTCTCGTCATACGACGAGATTGTTCATCTCGCAGTACTCTTCCCACTCGACACCCAAGACTTCCGCCGCTTCCTTGTGCAGCACGAGGCGCTGCGCCTCGAACTCTTCCGGCGAGCTCGTGTACTTGAGCGTCAGCTCCCACGGCTGCAAGCCCTGCGCTTCGGCTTCGTCTTCGAAGGCCCACTGGATCTGGTCTTTTTGATCATCGGGACTCAGGTCCTTGATCTCATCCTTCAGGTCCGGCACATCCAGAAGGTATTTTTCCAGCGCTTGTTCGTGGCGTTGCTCTTGGGTCAATTCAGTCATGGGGTTCTCGCTGATCTTAGGAATGGAGGATGGATCTGGATCATCAAGGATCTCTCTGACGCAGGAAGCCATTGGAAGCTCGGTTTTTCCTGGCCTTCAGGACCATTCGTGGATCATATGAAAACAACGGTGCTTGCTTGTCTGGTACGAAGGAATCCTAACAGAGACGCAAGCCAGTGCAACCGGGGGAATGAAATGAAGGGTGGTATGCGCTTGGTTACAGTTTCCGGTTTCCATGCGCGAAATTCACTGCGTATAAATCCTCGCCATCGCCTTTGAGGTCAAGGCGAACGAAACCTTCACATTGACCGCCCAAAAACAGGCAACTATATTCAGTTGCAATCATAGGCCAGCATGTCAAAGACTGAAAAACTTCTCGCCAAACTTGCCAACGGCCAAAGCGCATTCACATGGTCCGAGCTTGTCACTCTGTTGGCGCGTCTTGGTTACTCTCAGCTGGAAGGATCCGGTAGCAGGATCAAATTCGACAACGGGAATCCGAGCGCAATGATCAACCTGCACAAGCCACATCCCGGAAATGAAATCAAAACATACGCAAGACGCCAGATTATCGAGCAACTGAAAACAGGAGGCCTGATTCCATGAGTTCCCAGCTGCACTACAAAGGCTATGTTGGCTCTATCGAGGCGAGCACGGAAGATAAGTGCCTGTTCGGAAAACTCCTTTTCATCAGGGCGCTGGTTAATTATGAAGGACAAACGGTGGCTGAACTGGAAGCAGCCTTTCGCGAGGCGGTAGATGACTATTTACAAACCTGTCAGCAGCTCGGGCAGAAGCCTGAAATCCCATGCAAAGGATCGTTCAATGTTCGCATAGGTCACGATCTGCATTTAGCAGCGGCTCTGGCGGCAACCCGTCAAAATGTGTCGTTGAATGATCTGACACGTCAAGCACTGAACGAATACCTCCAACACCACGCATAAAACCGAAGGCGAAAATTTTTTGCCCGAGACAGGAATCGAACCTGCGACCTTCGCGTTACGAGTGCGCTGCTCTACCGGCTGAGCTACACGGGCGGTGGGCTAAACCTAGCACCGGTCTCGAGCTCCGGCAAATTTGTGGGTTGTCTGATGGTTTTCTTTTGAGAACCACATTTGTGGCGAGGGGATAAATCCCCTCGCCACAATTTCTTTATTTCAGATAAAAAAATGCCCCCGCCGTTTGCACGGCGGGGGCATCTTCATTGCGCTAAAGCGTTGGGGCGATTAAACGCCCGAAGCCTTGGCAGCTGCCACGTCTTTGATGGACAGCTTGATACGGCCGCGGTTGTCCACGTCCAGTACCAGCACTTCCACTTCCTGGCCTTCTTTCAGGATGTCGGTCACTTTCTCAACGCGAGCGTCGCTCAGCATCGAGATGTGCACCAGACCGTCCTTGCCCGGCAGGATGTTGACGAATGCGCCGAAGTCGACGATGCGCTCAACCTTGCCGACGTAGATCTTGCCGATCTCGGCTTCTGCCGTGATGCTCAGAACGCGCTGACGCGCTGCTTCTGCGGCATCCTTGGTTTCGCCGAAGATCTTGATCGAACCGTCGTCTTCGATGTCGATCGAAGCCTTGGTTTCTTCGCAGATCGCACGGATGGTCGCGCCACCTTTACCGATAACGTCACGGATCTTGTCGGTGTCGATCTTCATCGCGATCATGGTCGGAGCGTTGGCCGACAGTTCGGTACGCGACTGGCCAATGATCTGGTTCATCTGGCCGAGGATGTTCAGGCGCGCTTCAAGGGCCTGGCCCAGAGCGATTTCCATGATCTCTTCGGTGATGCCCTTGATCTTGATGTCCATCTGCAGCGCAGTAACGCCTTTGGCGGTACCGGCTACCTTGAAGTCCATGTCGCCCAGGTGATCTTCGTCGCCGAGGATGTCGGTCAGGACGGCGAACTTCTCGCCTTCTTTAACCAGACCCATGGCGATACCGGCCACCGGTGCCTTCATCGGTACACCAGCGTCCATCAGTGCCAGGGAAGCACCGCACACGGAAGCCATCGAGCTCGAACCGTTGGATTCGGTGATTTCCGACACCACGCGGATGGTGTACGGGAACACGTCAGCGGCTGGCAGCATGGCCGAAACCGAACGACGGGCCAGACGGCCGTGACCGATTTCGCGACGACCGGCGCCACCCATGCGACCACACTCGCCTACCGAGAACGGCGGGAAGTTGTAGTGCAGCATGAACGGGTCTTTCTTTTCGCCTTCCAGGGTGTCCAGCAGTTGCGCGTCACGGGCGGTGCCCAGTGTTGCAACAACCAGTGCCTGGGTCTCGCCACGGGTGAACAGAGCCGAACCGTGAGTCTTCGGCAGAACGCCGACTTCGATGTTCAGCGGACGTACAGTCTTGGTGTCGCGACCGTCGATACGTGGCTTGCCGTTGACGATGTTTTCGCGAACGGTGCGGTATTCGATTTCGCCGAAGGCTGCTTTGACTTCAGCAGCGCTTGGCTGGCCTTCTTCACCGGACAGCTTGGCGACCACTTGGTCCTTCAGCTCACCCAGGCGAGCGTAACGGTCGGCCTTGATGGTGATGGTGTAAGCCTGGGAGATCGCTTCGCCGAACTCGGCACGGATAGCGCCCAGCAGTTCGGTGGCTTCTGGCGCAGGAGCCCAGTTCCAGGTTGGCTTGGCGGCTTCGGCAGCCAGTTCTTTAACAGCGTTGATCACAACCTGGAATTCGTCGTGAGCGAACAGTACCGCACCCAGCATCTGGTCTTCGGTCAGCTCTTTGGCTTCCGATTCAACCATCAGCACGGCGTCGGAAGTACCGGCAACGACCATGTCCAGGCTCGAAGCGGCCTGCTGCTCGTAAGTCGGGTTCAGCAGGTAGCCGGTGCTTTCGTGGAAAGCCACGCGAGCGGCGCCGATCGGGCCGTCGAACGGAATGCCGGAAATGGCCAGGGCTGCCGAGGTACCGATCATCGCAGCGATGTCCGGATCGGTCTTCTTGCTGGTGGAAACGACGGTGCAGACAACCTGCACTTCGTTCATGAAGCCTTCTGGGAACAGCGGACGGATCGGACGGTCGATCAGTCGGGAAGTCAGGGTTTCTTTCTCGGAAGGACGGCCTTCACGCTTGAAGAAACCGCCAGGGATCTTACCGGCAGCGTAAGTCTTCTCCTGGTAATGAACGGACAGAGGGAAGAAGCCCTTGCCCGGATCGGCTTGCTTTGCACCGACAACAGTCACCAACACGCTGACGTCGTCGTCAACGGTGACCAATACTGCGCCGGAGGCCTGACGGGCGATACGGCCTGTCTCGAGGGTAACGGTCGATTGACCGAACTGGAATTTTTTGATTACCGGGTTCACGGTGTCCTACCTTCTTTGTGGCTCTTGGGGGAAACGGTTTCTTGCGAATTCTTGGGCAATCTCGGGAATCGGCCCGATGGCAATTGTCCGGGTGCTACAGGTAAAGCCATGCTGCAGATAAAACTTGAGGCTGGGAGCCTGCAAGACGCCAGCGGAAAACCGCTGACGCCCGACAGACCACCAACCTCATAGCGCAATCGCTGATTAGCGACGCAGACCCAGGCGAGCGATCAGCGCGGCGTACCGGCTTACGTCCTTGCCTTTCAGGTAGTCCAGCAGCTTGCGACGCTGGTTAACCATGCGGATCAGACCACGACGGGAGTGGTGATCTTTACCGTTGGCCTTGAAGTGACCTTGCAGTTTGTTGATGTTGGCGGTCAGCAGTGCAACCTGCACTTCTGGCGAACCAGTGTCACCAACAGCTTGCTGGTAGTCAGCAACGATTTGAGCTTTTTCTTGAACGTCGAGAGCCATGAGGCAATCCTTCCTTATCAGGAAACTGTTTCAGGGAAACAGCTTCAACAGGCCAGGGACAAATCCCTGTATCAATAAATGAGTAGTGACCATGCCTGTTAACAGCCACACTCGCCGGCCCGCTTAACGCAGACCGGTTCCGGTCATTCTGACCGAATCAAGCGACGCGGCGCGATGCGCCCGTCTTCGCTCACTTCACCGATACCGATGAAGCGACCATTGTGATCCTGTACTCGTACCATGCCGAACTTCGGTGCATCCGGGGCACGTACCGGCTGGCCGTTGAGCCAGTAGAACGCGCTCGCTTCCGAGAAGTGCAGCAACGGCCAATCCTGCAGGCCGCTGTCCGATGGCATCAGGAAGCGATCGATCGCTTCGTTGCCGCCTTCGGCATGTACCGCTTCCAGCTCTTCGAGAGTAACAGTCTGCGCCAGGGTGAAAGGCCCGGCCTGGGTCCGACGCAATTCTGCGACGTACGCACCACAACCGAGTTGCTCACCGATATCCTCCACCAGGGTCCGAATATAGGTGCCCTTGCTGCAGTCCACCGCAAGCCGCGCAGTATCGCCTTCGAAGGCCAGCAATTCCAAGCGCGCAATAGTAACAGAACGCGGTTCGCGCTCCACTACTTCGCCTGCACGTGCCAGTTTGTACAGCGGCTGGCCATCACGCTTGAGTGCCGAGTACATCGGCGGTATCTGACTGATTTGCCCACGAAATTTCGGCAGAACCGCTTCGACATCGGCGCGACCAACGGTCACCGGACGCTCCTGCAAAACCTCGCCTTCGGCATCGGCCGTGGTGGTGGTCTTGCCCAGTTGCGCCAGAGTCTCGTAGCCCTTGTCGGAATCGAGCAGGTATTGCGAGAACTTGGTCGCCTCGCCGAAGCACAGCGGCAACACGCCGGTGGCCAACGGGTCGAGGCTGCCGGTGTGCCCGGCCTTCTCGGCATTGAGCAGCCAGCGTACCTTCTGCAATGCCGCGTTGGAGGTGAACCCCAACGGCTTGTCTAGCAGAATGATGCCGCTGACGTTACGACGGATACGTTTGACCTGAGCCACCGAATTACTCCTTGGTGTCTTCAGGTGCAGGAGCGGCAACGTGCTGATTGTCTTCAGCGACGGCGCGCTCGATCAGCGCCGACAGGTGCGCGCCACGCACGACGGATTCGTCGTAGTGGAAGTGCAGTTGCGGCACGCTGCGCAGCTTCATTTCGCGGGCCAATTGCATGCGCAGGAAGCCTGCGGCGGCATTGAGCACCTTGATGCTTTGCGCGATGTCTTCAGCGTTGTCCTGACCCATCACGGTAATGAAAATCTTCGCGTGACCGACGTCACGGGACACTTCCACAGCGGTGATGGTGACCAGGCCGACGCGCGGGTCTTTGACTTCGCGACGGATCAGTTGCGCCAGCTCGCGCTGCATCTGATCGCCGATACGTTGGGTACGGCTGTATTCTTTTGCCATGATTTGTTACCTGTTACTGCCCAGCGGTGAAACCCGCAAGGTCTGAAAGCGGCAAACGCCCGGCCTGACAAAAGCCAGACCGGGCGTTGCGTTTAGAGTCCGGACGCTGTGCCGTGCATTTGCATGCTACGGCCCATCGTGGCCCTTGAAGTGCGCGAGTCAGAGGCTGCGAGCAACCTGAACCTTCTCGAAGACTTCGATCTTGTCGCCGACTTTGACGTCGTTGTAGCTCTTCACGCCGATACCGCATTCCATGCCGGCACGTACTTCGGAAGCGTCATCCTTGAAGCGGCGCAGGGATTCCAGCTCGCCTTCGAAGATAACGATGTCTTCACGCAGTACACGGATCGGACGGTTACGGTGCACGACACCTTCGATCACCATGCAACCGGCGATCGCGCCAAACTTCGGCGAACGGAACACGTCACGCACTTCGGCGACACCCAGGATGTTCTCGCGAACATCGCTGCCGAGCATGCCGGTCAGGGCTTTCTTGACGTCTTCGATGATGTCGTAGATCACGTTGTAGTAACGCATATCCAGACCTTCCTGCTCGACGATCTTGCGAGCGCCGGCATCGGCACGCACGTTGAAGCCGAACAGTACAGCGTTGGAAGCCAGTGCCAGGTTGGCGTCGGATTCGGTGATACCACCGACACCGCCACCCACGACGCGCACTTGTACTTCGTCGTTGCCCAGGCCATTCAAGGCACCGTTCAACGCTTCCAGCGAACCACGGACGTCGGATTTGAGGACGATGTTGAGCGTCTTCTTCTCGGCCTGACCCATGTTTTCGAAGATGTTTTCCAGCTTGCCGGCGTGAGCGCGAGCCAGTTTGACTTCGCGGAACTTGCCTTGACGGAACAGAGCCACTTCACGGGCTTTCTTCTCGTCGGCAACCACGCTCATCTCGTCGCCAGCGTCCGGGGTACCGTCCAGGCCGAGGATCTCGACAGGGATGGATGGACCGGCTTCCTTGATCGGCTTGCCGTTCTCGTCGAGCATGGCACGTACACGGCCGTAGTTCGAACCGACCAGGACCATGTCGCCTTGACGCAGCGTACCGTCCTGAACCAGCACGGTTGCCACCGGGCCACGACCCTTGTCGAGACGCGATTCAACCACCACACCACGGCCAGGAGCCGACGGTGTAGCTTTCAGTTCGAGAACTTCGGCCTGCAGCAGAACGGCTTCAAGCAGCTCGTCCACGCCAGTACCCATCTTCGCCGAAACCGGAACGAATGGTGTGTCGCCACCCCAGTCTTCGGAAGTCACGCCGTGAACCGACAGTTCGCTGCGGATGCGATCGAGATCAGCGCCCGGCTTGTCGATCTTGTTCACTGCTACCACCAGCGGCACGCCAGCTGCCTGAGCATGCTGAACCGCTTCGATGGTTTGCGGCATCACGCCGTCGTCCGCTGCAACCACGAGGATCACGATGTCGGTCGCCTTGGCACCACGGGCACGCATTGCGGTAAACGCAGCGTGACCCGGGGTGTCGAGGAAAGTGACCATGCCGCGATCAGTCTCAACGTGGTATGCACCGATGTGCTGGGTGATACCGCCGGCTTCGCCAGCAGCTACCTTGGCACGACGGATGTAGTCGAGCAGGGAAGTCTTACCGTGGTCAACGTGGCCCATTACGGTCACGACTGGTGCACGGGAGAACGACTCACCCTCAAACTTCAGGGACTCGGCCAGGGAATCTTCCAGAGCGGTGTCGCTGACCAGGGTCACTTTGTGGCCCAGTTCTTCGGCTACCAGTTGAGCAGTTTCCTGATCAAGCACCTGGTTGATGGTCGCTGGGGTACCCAGTTTGAACATGAACTTGATGATTTCAGCCGCTTTGACCGACATCTGATTGGCCAGATCGCCAACCGTGATGGTCTCGCCGATCTGCACATCACGCACGACAGGGCCGGTCGGGCTCTGGAAACCGTGGGCGTTGCGCTTCTTCAGCTTGGCCTTGCCGCGACCACCACGACGGAAGCCATCGCTTTCTTCGTCGGTAGTGCGTGGCGCCACACGTGGTGCCGGGGCTTTTTCTTTGACCGATGCGCGATGCGGAGCGTTTTTGCGCTCGCCATCACCGCCACCGCTGCGACGATTGTTATCGTCGGCACGTGGCTTGTCCGGACGGCGCTGTTCGTTCTGCTTGTTGCGAACGTCAGCCGATGGAGCAGGAGCAGCAGCCACCGGTGCGCTTTCGCGAACAGGTTCGGCAGCAGCCGGTGCAGCAACGGCGTCGCTGGCAGCGGTTTGCGCAGCAGCAGGCTGGCGACGCGCTTCTTCTTCGGCGCGCTGCTTGGCTTCTTCTTCAGCCTTCTGACGGGCAGCATTTTCTACTGCGCGACGCTCATCCAGTTCACGCTTGCGCTCGGCTTCGATTTCTTCCGGGCTGCGCTGTACGAAAACTTTCTTCTTGCGAACTTCAACGCTGATGCTCTTGCTACCAGCCACACGCAGGGTGCTGGTGGTTTTACGCTGCAGCGTGATCTTGCGTGGTTCTTCCACTTTCGCCTTGTGACTGCTCTTCAAGTGAGTCAGCAGGGATTGCTTCTCACTGTCAGTCACATTTTCGTCGGCGGCGGTGTGCGGCAGACCTGCCTCACGCATCTGCTGCAACAGGCGCTCTACCGGTGTTTTGACCTCATCGGCCAGTTGTTTCACCGTGACTTGCGTCATGCACTTCTCTCCTCAGGCCGCGCCTAATTACTCGAACCAGTGGGCTCGGGCGGCCATGATCAACTTGCCGGCACGATCATCGTCAATGCCGTCGATGTCGAGCAGGTCGTCAATAGACTGCTCGGCCAGGTCTTCGCGGGTAATTACGCCGCGCACCGCCAGTTCCATCGCCAAATCCTTGTCCATACCCTCAAGCGAGAGCAGGTCTTCGGCCGGATGGGCGTCTGCCAGCTTTTCCTCAGTAGCGATGGCTTTGGTCAACAAGCGATCCTTGGCGCGAGCACGAAGCTCGTTGACGATGTCCTCGTCAAAGCCGTCGATGTTGAGCATTTCCTCCACCGGTACGTAGGCAATCTCTTCCAGGCTGGTGAAGCCTTCATCTACCAGCACCTGAGCCAGTTCTTCGTCGACTTCCAGCTCGTCGATGAAGTTGCGCAGGATGTCGCCGGTTTCTGCTTGCTGCTTAGCCTGGATGTCCGATTCGGTCATCACGTTCAGGGTCCAGCCAGTCAACTGGCTCGCCAGACGCACGTTCTGACCACCGCGACCGATGGCCTGAGCCAGATTGTCTGCGCCAACGGCGATGTCCATGGCATGGGCATCTTCGTCAACGATAATTGCCGCAACCTCGGCCGGGGACATGGCGTTGATAACGAACTGGGCCGGGTTGTCGTCCCACAGCACGATATCAACACGCTCACCGCCCAACTCACCCGATACCGCCTGGACGCGCGAACCGCGCATACCGATGCAGGCACCTTGCGGGTCGATGCGCTTGTCCTTGGAGCGGACAGCGATCTTGGCACGCGAACCCGGATCACGGGAGGCGGCCATGACCTCGATGAGGCCTTCGGCGATTTCCGGCACTTCGATACGGAACAGCTCGATCAGCATTTCCGGCGCGGTACGCGACAGGATCAGCTGCGGGCCGCGGTTCTCGGTGCGGATTTCCTTGAGCAGCGCACGCAGACGCACGCCGACACGGAAGGTTTCGCGAGAAATGATGTCTTCACGGGCCAGCAATGCTTCAGCATTGTTGCCCAGATCGACGATCACGTTGTCGCGGGTAACTTTTTTCACGGTGCCGGAGATGATTTCTCCCAGGCGCTCGCGATAGGCGTCGACCACTTGAGCGCGCTCGGCTTCGCGAACTTTCTGCACGATGACCTGCTTGGCAGTCTGTGCAGCGATGCGGCCGAACTCGATGGATTCGATTTTCTCTTCGACGACGTCACCGACCTTGGCACCAGGATGCGTTTCGGCAACCTTGCTTGGCCAGGTCTCGATGGCCGGATCGTCGAGATCATTCTCTTCGACGACCGTCCAGCGACGGAAGGTTTCGTAAGAACCGGTGTGGCGGTTGATTTCCACACGCAGGTCCACTTCGTCTTCAAAACGCTTTTTGGTAGCAGTGGCCAGAGCCAGCTCCAGCGCTTCAAAAATTACGCTTGCCGGTACACCCTTTTCATTGGATACCGACTCAACAACCAGCAGTACTTCTTTGCTCATCGTACGCCTCGCCTTTCGCAAGCCATTGGATCCGCGGGATCCGCGTCTCAGTCAAAACTGGGAATAATGTTGGCCTTGTCGATCATATCGATCGGCAACAGGAACTCGTGGTCTTCTACCTGCACCACGACGTCCTGCTCTTCTACACCGCGCAGAAGGCCCTGAAAGTTGCGTCGACCTTCGAAAGGCGAGCGCAGCTTGATCTTCACTTGTTCACCGGCAAATTTGGCAAACTGCTCAAGAGTGAACAGCGGGCGCTCCATGCCAGGCGAGGAAACTTCAAGGGTGTATTCAACGGAGATTGGATCTTCAACATCCAGGACACCGCTGATCTGACGGCTGACAATGGCGCAGTCGTCCACCAGCACGCCACCCTCTTTATCGATATAAACGCGCAACATCGAGTGCCGACCCTGAGCCGAAAACTCGATACCCCAGCATTCATAGCCCAGGGCCACGACCACCGGGGCCAGCAAGGCCTGCAACTCTTCTAGCTTGCTCGACACCTGAACCCCCTAGTGCATGATATGTGCATGCTTTGCAAAATAAAAAAATGGGCATAACGCCCATCCTTGAAACGCCGTCGAACAGCGGCGTTGAAAGTATCCAGCTAACAAAAAGCCCCTTAAAAGGGGCTCCTTAAACTGGTTGCGGGGGCCGGATTTGAACCGACGACCTTCGGGTTATGAGCCCGACGAGCTACCAGACTGCTCCACCCCGCGACAAAGCTGGGGCGGAAGTATACGACCGATCCCTTATAGGGTCAATGTAACCTTCCACCTGCAAGAAAGCCCGCAACAGCGGGCTCTCCTGACTAATTGGTACCGAGAAGGGGACTCGAACCCCTACACCCTATGGGCACAACCACCTCAAGGTTGCGTGTCTACCAATTCCACCACCTCGGCAATACTACGTTTGAAACCCTTCTTACTTCTGCTCTTGAGCTGGAGGCACGTCAGTCGCTGGAGTAGCCGACTTTTGCTCTTGAAGCACCGGGACATCATCAGAAGCCGGTTGTTGCTTAGGTACTTCCAACACTGCTGGATCTGGAAGACCTGCTTGAGTCAGCTGATGAGCTTTCTCTTTAGCAAAGTAACCTAACCCCAAGCTGGTTATGAAGAAACCGGCGGCAAGTATAGCAGTAAACTTACTAAGAAAGGTAGAGGAACCTTGGCTTCCGAACACAGTATTTGAAGCACCTGCTCCGAAAGACGCGCCAGCGTCCGCACCCTTACCCTGCTGCAGCAAAACCAGAGCAACTACGCCCAATGCACCCAGCAGATGAAAAACGACTACGACTGTTTCCAGCATTTTTTCAGTTTCCCGCGGCGCGACAAATCGCACCGAACTCATCTGCATTCAGGGAAGCTCCACCAATGAGCCCCCCATCGATATCCGGCATGCCGAACAGTTCGACCGCATTGGCCGCCTTCACGCTGCCGCCGTATAGAAGCCGCACACCTCGTGCGACTTCAGAATTCTCTGCCGCCAACTGCTCGCGAATGGCCTTATGCACATCCTGAGCCTGTTGCGGCGTTGCAGTCAGCCCGGTACCAATGGCCCAGACCGGCTCGTATGCAATCACTGCCTTGGCAAAGGCACCGACACCCAGCTCCTCGATGATGCTGCCCAGCTGACGCCCGACAACTTCAAGAGTTTTTCCGGCTTCGCGCTGCTCGAGGGTTTCCCCTACACACAACACCGGAGTCAAGCCACATGCCTGTGCCGCTGCGAACTTGCGATTCAGCATCCCGTCTCGCTCGCCCATAATCTGGCGGCGTTCGGAGTGCCCGACAAGCACCAGGGAACAACCTGCATCCACCAGTTGGCTGGGAGCAATCTCACCAGTCAACGCACCTTGCATGGCTTCCACCGCAGAATTCTGCGCGCCGACCGAAATCGACTTGCCTTTCAAGCCATCAATCACTTGATTGATATACAAGCAAGGCGGGAACACCGCGACATCAACACCGCTAGGCAAGGCCAGATGACGAAGGCCGTTGATCAGCTCAGCGACGCTGGCGCGGGTACCGTGCATCTTCCAGTTACCAGCTACCATAGGGCGACGCATGCTGTACCTCGTCGGTCAAAGTGGGCGCAGATGTTACCCAACACAATCATGGCTTGCAAGCCGTATCAGGCAGAAACTTCGGTTACCAGTTTTGCCAGCTCTTCGGCATAGCCGCGAACCTGGTTTTCGTCCTCGCCTTCGACCATTACGCGCACCAGAGGCTCTGTGCCGGACTTGCGCAGAAGCACGCGACCGCGCCCCGCCATCGCCTGAGTTACACGGGCACTGGCTTCCTTGACAGCCGGATGCTCCAGCGGGCTTTCACCGCCGCCAAAGCGAACGTTGATCAGCACCTGAGGGCACTTGCGCAACGCCTGCCGGGTTTGTGCCAAGCCTTCGTTGCGGGATTTCAGAGCCATCAACACTTGCAAGGCCGCGATGATCGCGTCGCCCGTGGTGGTGTGATTGAAGCAGACCACATGCCCGGAGTTTTCCCCACCAACGAGCCAGTTGCGCTCTTGCAGTTCGGCAATCACGTAGCGGTCACCGACATTGGCGCGAACGAACGGGATCGACAGATCCGCAAGGGCCAGTTCGAGACCAAGATTGCTCATCAACGTACCGACGACGCCACCCTGCAACTTGCCACGCTCATGCAGATCGCGGGCAATGATAAACAGCAGGTCGTCACCATCAACAATGGCGCCGGTGTGATCGACCATCAATACCCGATCACCATCACCGTCGAAGGCGATACCCAGGTCCGCATGCTCAGCCAGAACGGCGGCCTGCAATGGGCCCATATGCGTGGAACCGCAGTTATCGTTGATGTTCAACCCATTCGGCTGGGCAGATAGCACGACAACTTCGGCACCCAGCTCACGGAAGACGCTCGGTGCAACCTTGTAAGTCGCACCATGCGCGCAGTCGATGACGATCTTCAGGCCGGCGAAATTGGAGCCAGTAGGAACGCTGCTTTTGCAGAACTCGATGTAGCGACCCGATGCGTCATTGATTCGCGACACCTTGCCGATCTTGCTCGACTCGACAACGGTCATCGGCGTGTCGAGCAATTCTTCGATCATCAACTCCAACTCATCCGGCAGCTTGGTGCCTTTACCGGAGAAGAACTTGATGCCGTTGTCATCATGCGGGTTGTGCGAGGCACTTATCACGATACCGGCTTCAGCCTGGAACGTACGCGACAGATAAGCGATGGCAGGCGTCGGCATCGGGCCGAGCAGCATCACATCGGCGCCCGCCGAGGTCAGCCCGGCCTCGAGTGCCGATTCGAACATATAACCGGAGATCCGCGTGTCCTTGCCGACCAGCACCTTGCAGGCCCCCATCTTGCGGAAAGCCATACCAGCCGCCCAGCCGAGCTTGAGCATGAAGTCAGGCGTGATCGGGTATTCACCAACACGACCGCGAATGCCGTCGGTACCAAAATATTTCTTGCTCATAAGTGCTCCATCATTCTTATTCGGCTGATTCAACGGCCGCAATCATTCGCACAACATCGACGGTTTCCGCCACATCGTGGACGCGCAATATACGTGCGCCTTTAACTGACGCCAGCGCCGCCAGCGCCAGTCCGCCGTGCAGGCGCTCGCCCACGGGACGGTTCAACGCGTGGCCAATCATACTCTTGCGCGAAACACCTACCAGCAATGGCCGCCCCAGCGCATGCAGGGCCTCCATGTGTTTGAACAAGCTTAGATTGTGCTGCAGGGTCTTGGCGAAGCCGAAGCCGGGATCAAGAATGATCCGCTCGGCAGGAATGCCCGCCTGGGCGCACTGATCCATGCGCTCGGCGAGAAACTCGCCGACCTCGCGGGTGACATCCTGATACTGCGGATTATCCTGCATATCGCCCGGTTCGCCGAGCATGTGCATGAGGCAGACCGGCAATCCGGTAGCCGCCGCCGCATCCAGCGCACCATCGCGACGCAACGAACGCACATCGTTGATCAGGCCGGCACCGAGCCGTGCGGTTTCGCGCATGACTGCCGGGGTGGAAGTATCGACCGAGATGATCACATCCAGCTCGCGATTGATCAGCTCGACAATCGGCGCGACGCGCTCGAGCTCCTCCAGAGGAGAAACCGCTCGCGCGCCTGGCCGGGTCGATTCGCCGCCGACATCAATCAACGTCGCGCCAGCCAGCACCATCGCTTCGGCATGGCGCAAAGCCGCATCGAGCTGGCTATAGCGGCCGCCGTCGGAAAAGGAATCAGGAGTGACATTGAGAATGCCCATGACATGCGTCTGGGCCAAATCAAGAACCCGGTTGCCACAAGGCAACCGGGTCAGGGACTGTACAGAAGTCATTTCAAGCCTTAAACGTCAGCAGCCGGACCGCCAATCGGTTTTTCCGGACGCTCATCCTGCACGACAGGCGGCGGAGGCGTACCGGTGCCACCCGACCAGTCGCGAGGTTCGCGAGGTGTGCGGCCGGCCATGATGTCGTCAATCTGCTCGGCATCGATGGTTTCGTACTTCATCAGCGCATCAGCCATGGCATCCAGCTTGTCACGGTTATCCGTGAGGATCTGCTTGGCGGTGCCGTAGCACTGATCAATGATGCTGCGCACTTCGGAGTCGATCAGTTTGGCTGTCTCACCGGAGAAGCTGGCAGCCTGACCACCACCACCGCGACCGAGGAACACTTCGCCTTCTTCTTCGGCGTACATCAGCGGACCGAGTTTTTCCGACAGACCCCATTTCGTCACCATGTTCCGGGCAATCTGACTTGCACGCATGATGTCGTTGGAGGCCCCGGTAGTCACACCATCGAAGCCCAGGGTCATTTCTTCAGCGATACGGCCACCGTACAACGAGCAGATCTGGCTGATCAGCGCACGTTTGGACAGGCTGTAGCGATCTTCTTCCGGCAGGAACATGGTCACACCCAGCGCACGACCGCGCGGGATGATCGATACCTTGTAGACCGGATCATGCTCAGGAACAACGCGACCGACAATGGCATGGCCAGCTTCGTGGTAGGCCGTGTTCTGCTTTTCTTTCTCGGACATGACCATGGATTTGCGCTCGGCGCCCATCATGATCTTGTCTTTCGCCAGTTCGAACTCTTTCATCTCGACGATACGCTTGCCGCTACGGGCAGCGAACAGCGACGCTTCGTTGACCAGGTTGGCCAGGTCAGCACCGGAGAAGCCCGGAGTACCACGCGCGATCACTGCCGGAGCAACGTCGTCGCCCATTGGCACTTTGCGCATGTGGACTTTGAGAATCTGCTCGCGACCGCGAATGTCTGGCAAGCCAACCACCACCTGACGGTCGAAACGGCCCGGACGCAGCAGCGCAGGGTCGAGTACGTCCGGACGGTTGGTCGCAGCAATCACGATGATGCCGTCATTCATTTCGAAGCCGTCCATCTCTACCAGCAACTGGTTGAGAGTCTGCTCACGTTCGTCGTGACCGCCACCCATGCCGGCGCCACGATGGCGACCTACGGCATCGATTTCGTCGATGAAGATGATGCAAGGGGCATGTTTCTTGGCCTGCTCGAACATGTCACGGACGCGGCTCGCGCCGACACCGACGAACATTTCAACGAAGTCAGAACCGGAAATGGTGAAGAACGGCACTTTCGCTTCGCCGGCAATTGCCTTGGCCAGCAAGGTTTTACCGGTACCCGGTGGGCCGACCATCAATACGCCGCGCGGAATACGACCGCCCAGACGCTGGAATTTGCCCGGATCGCGCAGGAACTCAACCAGCTCGCCGACTTCTTCCTTGGCTTCGTCGCAACCGGCAACGTCAGCCAAAGTGGTTTTCACCTGATCTTCAGAGAGCAGGCGCGCCTTGCTCTTGCCGAAGCTCATCGGCCCGCCCTTGCCACCGGCACCACCCTGCATCTGGCGCATGAAGAACATGAACACCGCGATGATCACCAGGATCGGGAAGCTGGCTACCAGAAGCTGAGTCCAGATGCTTTGCTGTTCAGGCTGCTTGCCTTCAACCACAACGTGATTGTCGACCAGATCGCCGATCAGGCCATTGTCCTGAATTGCCGGACGAATGGTCTTGAAGCTGTCGCCATCGGTGCGCTTGCCGGTAATCACATAGCCGTCAACGGCTACGCGCTCGACCTTGCCATCCTTGACCTGCTGGATGAAGTCGGAATAGTTGAGGGTCTGCGGCTCGTTAGGGCTGGAGAAGTTGTTCATCACCGTCACCAGGACTGCCGCGATGATCAACCACAGGATCAGATTCTTTGCCATATCGTTCAATTAACTACCCTCTGAAGCAAGCTCCGCTACTGGCGCGCGCTTCGCATGATATTCACCGGCCTAACTTACTACATTACCTACAACTCTGGCAGGCGCCGTCTGTAACCCTTTGTGAAACACTTTCTACACAATATTCGCTTATGCCTGCAGAGCGAAATATGAAAAACCTATCGCCCCGCCGAAAAACCTCGTTTCAGGCATCACCACCGCGATAACCCCAGGCCAGCATGTACTGCTCTCGGGAGCTGCCACGGGAAGAGTCTGGCTTGATCATCTGGATCTTGTCGAATTTCTTCCGAGCATCCTTCAGATAAACGTCGAACCCTTCGCCCTGGAAAATCTTGATGACGAAGTTGCCACCGGGCTTGAGGATCCGTTCCGCCAGGTCCAGCGCCAGCTCGCACAGGAACATGGCCTTGGGCATATCCACTTCGGGCGTACCACTCATATTGGGGGCCATATCGGAAATCACAAGGTCCACCTGCGAATTACCCACAGCCTCAAGGATTTGAGCCAGCACCGAGTCCTCAGTGAAGTCACCTTGAATGAAGGTCACGTCCGGAATGCCGTCCATTTCAAGAATGTCCGAAGCGATCAGACGCCCCTGACCACCGATCAGCCGACTGGTGACTTGCGACCAGCCACCCGGCGCCGCGCCGAGGTCGACCACGCTCATGCCCGGACGGATGAGTTTGTATTTTTCCTGGATCTCCAGAAGCTTGTAACTTGCACGCGAGCGGTAGCCATCCTTCTGCGCCTGCTTCACATAAGGATCGTTGACATGTCTTTTCAGCCAACCAAGGCTTGTCTTGGAACGCGCCATTGGGCACCTCGATGATTAGGGTCGTGATTAGTTGGGCGGATCCACGAACCCTCGGGTAAAATGGCCGCCATTTTACAGAATCCAGACGAAAGGGTCAGATTATGCCGCTCACTCCAGAGCAGAAGAAACAGTACAAATCCATCGGCCACCACCTCAAACCAGTGTTGACGGTGGCGGACAACGGTTTGACTGAAGGTGTTTTAGCCGAACTTGAACGCGCCTTGGCCGATCACGAGCTGATCAAGATCAAGCTCAATATCCTTGATCGCGAGTCGCGCCTCGCGCACATCGCCGAGCTGTGCAAGGTCGGCAAAGCGGACCTGGTTCAGGTCATCGGCAAGATGGCTCTGGTCTACCGCAAGAACTTCAGCGTCAACAAGCAGCTGTCGAACGTTCATCGCTTCAAGTGATGCGCAGGGTCAAGGGTGTGCTTCGCGCACCCTGCCACCCCATCCCGGCACCGGCTGCATGACCAGCACCAGCCCGGAAAAACCCAGCACCAGATAACTGAATACCTGCCAGCGCTGCGCATCCGGCCAGCCGACACGCACGGCGACATACATCGCGCACGCGTACAACGCCATCAACAGCACCTGCCCGCGAAAATCCCGCCATAGACTGGCAAGGCCCTCGGCCTGTACCAGCACCAAAGCCTGAAAGATCACGCACAGAGCGGCGAATCCCACCACCAGCACTTCGAAAGCACTGGCCACTTCGTCGATCAACAGCGGCGCCAGACCGATCCGGCCCAGCGCCGGCTGCAAACCGACATGAATCAACCATAGCCCACCGACCCAAAGCATCTGGGTCAGTTGCCAAAGCATGGCGCCCGCATGCAGCGGGCGCCTTCTTTCAGATGTGACGAACTTCGACAATCTCGTACTCGATCACGCCGCTTGGCGTTTTGACGGCGACAACGTCACCCTCTTCCTTGCCAATCAAGGCGCGGGCCAGCGGCGAACCGACGGAGATCTTGCCGAGTTTGAAGTCAGCCTCATCCTCACCCACGATGTGGTAAGTGACGCTTTCATCAGTCTCGACGTTGGCGATCTCGACGGTGGTACCGAAAATCACTTTACCGGTGTGAGGAATGGTCGTGACGTCGATGATGACCTGATTCTGAATCCGGCCCTCGATATCACGAATACGCGCTTCGACCATGCCTTGCTGTTCGCGGGCAGCATGGTATTCAGCGTTTTCCTTCAAGTCACCCAACTCGCGGGCCGTACCGATGTCCTGGCTGAGCTTCGGACGGACGACCTTGGTCAGGTGAGCATGCTCCTCTTCCAGGGCGCGAGCGCCCTGAACAGTCATTGGGTACTTGGTTATGCTCATGCCTTCAATCCTGCGTGTAGATCCTGCAAGCGGCGCACGGTCTTTTCCGGACCGAACTTCAGCGCTTCGCAGATCGCTTCGCCCGCAGCAATAGTGGTGGTGCAGTAGATCTTGTGCTGCAGGGCGTTGCGACGAATGGAGTACGAATCGGCGATCGACTGACGACCCTCGGTGGTG
Organism: Pseudomonas sp. H1_G08; assembly: GCF_054681355.1. NCBI lineage: Bacteria > Pseudomonadati > Pseudomonadota > Gammaproteobacteria > Pseudomonadales > Pseudomonadaceae > Pseudomonas > Pseudomonas sp. H1_G08. The sequence continues at coordinate 5,672,748 of NZ_CP162822.1, read as the reverse complement.
TTGATGATCAGCGTGACTTCGTCATTCTTGATCATGTCGACCACGTGCGGACGACCCTCGGTCACCTTGTTCACGCGGCGCACTTTCAGGCCTGCGGCTTCGATCAGCTTGGCAGTGCCGGCAGTGGCGACCACTTCGAAGCCCAAGTTGATCAGATCACGGGCCACGCCTGCAACCAGTGGCTTGTCGTCATCGCGCACGCTGATGAACGCGGTACCGCCGGTCGGCAGAACTTCGCTGGCACCCATCTGCGCCTTGGCGAATGCTTCGCCGAAGGTATCGCCGACACCCATCACTTCACCGGTCGACTTCATCTCTGGGCCGAGGATCGGGTCAACGCCAGGGAACTTGGCGAACGGGAACACCGCTTCTTTAACGCTGTAGAAGTTCGGGATGATTTCTTTGGTGAAGCCGATTTCCTTCAGGGTCTTACCGGCCATCACGCGCGCAGCGATCATGGCCAGGGAAACACCGATGCACTTGGAAACGAACGGCACGGTACGCGAGGCGCGCGGGTTGACTTCGATGACGTAGATGTCTTCGCCCTGCAAGGCCAATTGCACGTTCATCAGGCCGACAACACCCAGCTCCAGGGCCATTTTCTTGACCTGTTCGCGCATCTCGTCCTGGATGTGCGCTGGCAGCGAGTACGGCGGCAGCGAGCACGCGGAGTCACCGGAGTGAACGCCCGCCTGTTCGATGTGCTGCATGATCGCACCGATCACTACATCTTTGCCGTCGCAGACCGCATCCACGTCCATTTCGATGGCGCAGTTGAGGAAGTGGTCGAGCAGCACCGGGCTGTCGTTGGACACTTGCACCGCGTCACGCAGATAGCGCTTGAGTTCGTCTTCCTTGTATACGATTTCCATCGCACGGCCGCCCAACACGTAGGACGGGCGCACCACCAGCGGATAACCGATCTTCGCCGCAGCACGAACGGCTTCATCTTCGCTGCGCACAGTGGCGTTTGGCGGCTGACGCAGGTTCAGGCGCTCGACCATTTGCTGGAAGCGCTCGCGATCTTCGGCGCGGTCGATCGCGTCAGGGCTAGTGCCGATGATCGGCACGCCAGCAGCTTCCAGAGCACGAGCCAGTTTCAGCGGAGTCTGGCCGCCGTACTGGACGATCACGCCTTTCGGCTTCTCGACGCGGCAGATTTCCAGTACGTCTTCCAGGGTTACCGGCTCGAAGTACAGACGGTCGGAAGTGTCGTAGTCGGTGGAAACGGTTTCCGGGTTGCAGTTGACCATGATGGTTTCGTAGCCGTCTTCGCGCAGGGCGAGCGCAGCGTGAACGCAGCAGTAGTCGAACTCGATGCCCTGGCCGATACGGTTCGGACCGCCACCCAGAATCATGATCTTGTCGCGACCCGACGGTGCTGCCTCGCACTCTTCCTCGTAGGTCGAGTACAGGTAAGCGGTGTCGGTAGCGAACTCGGCGGCGCAGGTGTCAACGCGCTTGTAGACCGGGAACACTTCCAGCTTCTGACGATGCGTACGCAGGTTTTTCTCGGTGACGCCCAGCAGTTTCGCCAGACGCTGATCAGAGAAGCCTTTGCGCTTGAGCTTGAACATCAGGTCGCGGTCGATCGAGGACAGACCGAGGGTCTTGACCTTCTCTTCGTCCTTGATCAGGTCTTCGATCTGCACCAGGAACCACGGGTCGATCATGTTCATGCCGAAGATGTCTTCGACCGACAGACCGGCGCGGAAGGCGTCAGCCACGTACCAGATACGCTCGGCGCCCGGCACGGTCAGTTCGCGCTTGAGCACGCTCATGCTGTCCGGGTTGCTCAGATCGAGCTTCTCGTCCAGACCGCAAACGCCGACTTCCAGACCGCGCAGGGCTTTCTGCAGGGATTCCTGGAAGGTCCGGCCGATGGCCATGACTTCACCGACCGACTTCATTTGCGTGGTCAGGCGTGCGTCAGCCTTGGCGAATTTCTCGAAGGCGAAGCGTGGCAGCTTGGTGACGACGTAGTCGATCGACGGTTCGAAGGACGCCGGGGTCTTGCCGCCGGTGATGTCGTTCGACAGCTCATCAAGGGTGTAACCCACAGCCAGTTTGGCCGCGACCTTGGCGATCGGGAAACCGGTGGCTTTCGAAGCCAGTGCCGAGGAACGCGATACACGCGGGTTCATTTCGATCACGACCATACGGCCAGTGTTCGGGCAGATACCGAATTGAACGTTGGAACCACCGGTCTCGACGCCGATCTCGCGCAGTACCGCCAGCGAGGCGTTACGCAGGATCTGGTATTCCTTGTCGGTCAGGGTTTGTGCTGGAGCAACGGTGATCGAGTCACCGGTGTGCACGCCCATCGGGTCGAAGTTTTCGATCGAGCAGACGATGATGCAGTTGTCCTTTTTGTCGCGGACAACTTCCATCTCATATTCTTTCCAGCCGATCAGCGATTCGTCGATCAGCAGCTCTTTGGTCGGCGAAAGGTCCAGACCACGGGCGCAGATTTCTTCGAACTCTTCACGGTTGTAAGCGATACCGCCACCAGTGCCGCCCATGGTGAAGGACGGACGGATGATGCACGGGAAGCCGAGGGTTTCGAGGACCGCGTTGGCCTCTTCCATGCTGTGGGCAATGCCGGAACGCGGGCAGGCCAAGCCGATGGACTTCATCGCCTTGTCGAAACGCGAACGGTCTTCAGCCTTGTCGATGGTGTCGGCGTTGGCACCGATCATCTCTACGCCGAACTTCTCGAGAACGCCTTCGCGCTCCAGGTCCAGGGCGCAGTTCAGGGCGGTCTGGCCGCCCATGGTTGGCAGCACGGCGTCCGGACGCTCTTTTTCGATGATCTTGGCCACGGTCTGCCACTTGATCGGTTCGATGTAGGTGGCGTCGGCCATGTCCGGGTCGGTCATGATGGTGGCCGGGTTGGAGTTCACCAGGATGACGCGGTAACCCTCTTCGCGCAGGGCCTTGCAGGCCTGGGCGCCGGAGTAGTCGAATTCGCAGGCCTGGCCGATCACGATCGGGCCAGCGCCGAGAATCAGGATGCTTTTAATGTCTGTACGTTTTGGCATGGTTTGTCACTCAAATCCGCAGGTCAGTCGGCAAGCCGTCTTGATCGATTTCTGAAGTCCCGAAGGGGCCGCCGGTACCGGGGCCGCCCTCGAGGCCTTCTCTCTACAGTCTCAAGGCGAACGCTTAGCGTCGCTTGGCCATCTCGTTGATGAAGCGGTCGAACAGTGGCGCGACATCGTTCGGGCCCGGGCTCGCTTCAGGGTGACCCTGGAAGCTGAACGCGCTCTTGTCGGTGCGCTCGATGCCTTGCAGGGTGCCGTCGAACAGCGATTTGTGGATTGCGCGCACGTTGGCTGGCAGGGTGGCTTCGTCTACCGCAAAACCGTGGTTCTGGCTGGTGATCATCACCACGCCTGTATCCAGATCCTGCACCGGGTGGTTGGCACCGTGGTGGCCGTGGCCCATTTTCAGGGTCTTGGCGCCGGAGGCCAGAGCCAGCAACTGGTGGCCGAGGCAGATGCCGAACACCGGCGTCTCGGTTTCCAGGACTTCCTTGATCGCCTGGATCGCGTAGTCGCATGGCTCCGGGTCACCCGGGCCGTTGGACAGGAACACGCCGTCCGGCTTCAGCGCCAGCACATCGGCGGCTGGAGTCTGCGCAGGCACAACGGTCACGCGGCAGCCGCGCTCGACCAGCATGCGCAGGATGTTGACCTTGACGCCGTAGTCGTAGGCGACCACGTGATATGGCAACTCGGAGGCTTCGATGGTCGCGTGGCTGTCGGTTTTCAGATCCCAGACAGTCGAGCGCCATTCGTATTGGGTCTTGGTGCTGACGACTTTCGCCAGGTCCATGCCCTTCAGGCCCGGGAAGCCCTGCGCAGCGGCGATGGCTGCTTCTTCGGAGATGTTGTCGCCGGCCATGATGCAGCCGTTCTGAGCGCCTTTTTCTCGCAGAATGCGGGTCAGGCGACGGGTGTCGATACCGGCGATTGCCACCACGTTGTTGGCTTTCAGGTAATCGGACAGGGACATAGTGTTACGCCAGTTGCTCGCTACCAGCGGCAGGTCACGGATGACCAGGCCAGCGGACCAGACGCGGTCGGACTCGGCGTCTTCCGGCGTGGTGCCGGTGTTGCCGATGTGCGGGTAAGTCAGGGTAACGATCTGCTGGGCGTAGGAAGGATCGGTAAGGATTTCCTGATAGCCGGTCATTGCGGTGTTGAACACCACCTCACCAACGGTCTGACCGTCGGCTCCAATGGCTTCGCCGCGAAAAATGCTGCCATCAGCAAGGGCGAGTATGGCTGGCTTAGTCAAGAAGACCTCCCGTAAATAACGCATGAAAGGGCAATCGCAGGTTGTAAAAAAGCGGAGTGACGTATGGACACGTCACCCCGCTTCTTCACTGAAATTATTCTGCGCGCTTTTAGTGGACACACTAAAGCTGTAGCTTACAGAAAAGGGCGTTTTTGGTCCACCGCTAAAGAGCCTTAAAGGCCGGAGAATGCGACAGGTCGTCGCCAAGCGGTAAAAACCGGCGCAAAACGGGACGTTTGCGCCGGGTTCAGCAACGACTCAACGCAGGTCGAGCACGTCTTGCATGTCGTACAGGCCCGGCTCGCGACCATCCAGCCACAGCGCCGCACGCACCGCGCCCTTGGCGAAGGTCATGCGGCTCGATGCCTTGTGGGTAATCTCGACGCGCTCGCCATCGGCAGCGAACAGCACGGTGTGATCACCGACGATATCGCCAGCGCGCACGGTGGCGAAACCAATGGTTTCACGCTCCCGCGCACCAGTCTGGCCCTCGCGACCGTAGACCGCGACCTTCTTCAGATCACGCCCCAAGGCATCGGCAATCACTTCACCCATGCGCACCGCGGTACCGGAGGGAGCATCGACCTTGTGGCGGTGATGGGCCTCCATGATCTCGATATCGACATCGTCGCCCAGCACGCGCGCAGCGGTGTCGAGCAACTTCAGGCACAGGTTGACGCCGACGCTGAAGTTGGCGGCGAAGACGATCGGAATGTCCTTGCCCGCATCGGCCAGCAATTGCTTCTCTTCAACACTGAAACCGGTGGTGCCGATGATCATCGCTTTGCCGTGCTTGCGGCAGAACGCGAGATTCTTCAGGGTCACGGTCGGGTGAGTGAAGTCGATCAACACATCGAACTCTTCAACCACACGATCCAGATCACCGGACAGCGGCACGCCTATACGGCCCAGCGCTGCCAGCTCACCGGCATCCGCGCCGACCAGCGTGCTGTCGGGACGATCGACCGCCGCCGTCAGACCGGCGCCCGGCGTCTGCTGCACCGCTTCAATCAGGGTCTTGCCCATGCGCCCGGCGGCGCCCATCACTGCAATACGTCGCATGCCGACTCCTTACAAATCGCCGAAGAAACGCTTCACACCGTCGAACCAACCGGTGGTTTTCGGCGAGTGGCTGTTGTCGTCGGCCAGGGAGCTGCGGAATTCTTCCAGCAGTTCACGCTGACGACGGTTGAGGTTGACCGGCGTTTCCACAGCGACACGGCACATCAGGTCGCCGGCACCGCCGCCACGCACTGGCGCAACGCCCTTGCCGCGTACGCGGAACTGCTTGCCGGTCTGCGTGCCTTCGGGGATTTTCAGTTTGACGCGACCGTCGAGGGTCGGAATCTCCAACTCGCCGCCCAGTGCAGCGTCGACGAAGCTGATCGGCACTTCGCAGAACAGATGCTTGCCGTCACGCTGGAAGATGTCGTGTTCGCGCACATTGATCACAACGTACAGGTCGCCAGTCGGCCCGCCCTGGGTACCCGCCTCGCCTTCGCCGGACAGACGAATGCGGTCGCCAGTATCAACACCGGCAGGCACTTTGACCGACAGGGTTTTGTACTCTTCGACACGACCGTCGCCGTGGCAGGAGTCGCACGGATCGGAAATGATCTTGCCCTGGCCATGGCAGCGCGGGCAGGTCTGCTGCACCGAGAAAAAGCCCTGCTGCATGCGCACCTGACCGATGCCGCCGCAGGTCGGGCACGTCGTCGGCGAAGAGCCTTTCTTGGCGCCGGAACCATCGCACGGCTTGCAGTTGACCAGTGTCGGAACGCGGATATTCACCGACGTGCCGCGCACCGCTTCTTCCAGATTCAGTTCCAGGGTGTAGCGCAGATCGCTGCCACGCTGAGCGCCGCCACGGGCACCGCCGCGACCGCCACCGAAGAAATCACTGAAGACATCGCCGAAGATGTCCGAGAAGTTCTGGCCACCGAAACCGGCACCGCCGCCACCCATGCTCGGATCGACGCCGGCATGACCATACTGGTCGTATGCCGCGCGCTTGCTGGCGTCGGACAACACTTCATAGGCCTCGTTGGCCTCTTTGAATGCTTCTTCCGAAGCTTTGTCGCCGGGATTACGGTCGGGGTGGTGCTTCATGGCCAGGCGGCGATAGGCCTTCTTCAGGTCCGCTTCGCTCGTGCCCCGCTCGACACCCAATACTTCGTAATAGTCACGCTTTGCCATAAGTTCTTTGCACTCTTAAGGACGTTCGGCAAACCCCTCCTGAGCCTCGCCAAACTCGTTGAGCCCCCATTAAGGCCCGGACCCAACTCACGTCAATTCAACGATCCTGGTCTTGATTGATGCGGTATCTGCGGCGCGAAAAGCAGGAGCATTCCCGGCCATACCGCCAGCATCCGAACGGTGTCGCATGCTGTAAAAATTCGCGTATTCCAGATACGCCAACGCGGGAGGCAAGCTCCCGCGCGGCGACATCCTACCAGTCACCGCCGCAAGGCAGTCAACCGGGCGACCAACAACTTACTTGTGGTCTTTGACTTCTTCGAACTCGGCGTCGACAACGTCGTCAGCCTTCTCAGCCGATTCGCCTTGCGGGGCCGCGCCATCAGCTGGCTGAGCCTGTTCGGCGTACATCTTCTGAGCAACCGGAGCGGAGACTTTCGACAGCTCTTCAACCTTGGCTTCGATGGCAGCCTTGTCGTCGCCTTTGACGGCGGCTTCCAGCGCAACCACTGCAGCTTCGATTGCAGTCTTCTCTTCGGCGGTGACCTTGTCGCCCGCGTCAGCGACCATCTTGCGAGTCGAGTGCACCAGTGCGTCACCCTGGTTACGGGCAGCAGCCAGTTCTTCGAACTTGCGGTCTTCCTCGGCATTCGCCTCGGCGTCACGCACCATGCGCTCGATTTCTTCGTCGGACAGACCGGAGTTGGCCTTGATCACGATCGACTGGGTCTTGCCGGTAGCCTTGTCTTTCGCGCCGACGTGCAGGATGCCGTTGGCGTCGATGTCGAAGGTCACTTCGATCTGCGGCACGCCACGTGGAGCTGGTGGAATGTCGGCCAGGTCGAACTTGCCCAGCGATTTGTTCTGTGCAGCTTGCTTGCGCTCGCCCTGCAGAACGTGAATGGTCACAGCACCCTGGTTGTCGTCGGCAGTCGAGAACACTTGCGATTTCTTGGTAGGAATCGTGGTGTTTTTCTCGATCAGCGCGGTCATCACGCCACCCATGGTTTCGATACCCAGGGTCAGCGGGCTGACGTCGAGCAGCAGCACGTCTTTAACGTCACCGGCCAGAACAGCGCCCTGAATCGCAGCACCCATGGCAACGGCTTCGTCCGGGTTGACGTCTTTACGCGCTTCTTTACCGAAGAAATCGGTAACCAGCTTCTGCACCAGCGGCATACGAGTCTGACCACCGACCAGAATCACGTCGTTGATCGCGCTGACGTCGATACCGGCGTCTTTCATGGCAATGCGGCAAGGTTCGATGGTGCGCTGAACCAGGTCTTCAACCAGTGCTTCGAGCTTGGCACGGGAGATTTTCACGTTCAGGTGCTTAGGACCGGTCGCGTCTGCAGTGATGTACGGCAGGTTGACGTCGGTCGACTGAGCGGACGACAGCTCGATCTTGGCTTTCTCAGCGGCTTCTTTCAGGCGCTGCATGGCCAGCGGGTCACCTTTGAGGTTCATGCCGCTTTCTTTCTTGAATTCGTCAACGAGGTAGTCGATCAGACGAATGTCGAAGTCTTCACCGCCGAGGAAAGTGTCACCGTTGGTGGCCAACACTTCGAACTGGTGCTCACCGTCAACCTCAGCGATTTCGATCACGGAAACGTCGAAGGTACCGCCACCCAGGTCATAAACGATCACGGTGTGATCGCCCTTGGCCTTGTCCATACCGTAAGCCAGAGCGGCTGCGGTTGGTTCGTTGATGATGCGTTTTACGTCCAGACCAGCGATGCGGCCGGCGTCTTTGGTGGCTTGACGCTGGCTGTCGTTGAAGTAGGCCGGAACGGTAATCACCGCTTCGGTCACTGCCTCGCCGAGGTAGTCTTCGGCGGTCTTCTTCATCTTCTTCAGAATTTCAGCCGAGATTTGTGGCGGCGCCATTTTCTGGCCGTTCACTTCTACCCAGGCGTCATTGTTGTCAGCCTTGACGATCTTGTAAGGGACCATCTGGATATCTTTCTGCACAACTTCTTCGTCAAAACGACGACCGATCAGACGCTTTACCGCGTACAGGGTGTTGTGCGGGTTGGTTACAGCCTGACGCTTGGCCGACTGACCTACCAGAATTTCGCCATCGTTGGCGTAAGCGATGATCGACGGCGTGGTACGCGCGCCTTCAGCGTTTTCAATAACTTTGGCTTTGCCGTTTTCCAGCACGGAGACGCAGGAGTTGGTAGTCCCCAGGTCGATACCGATAATTTTGCCCATGTTCACTCTCCCGAAACTTTGGATTTTGTTGCCGCAGCAGTGGTGGCTGACTGCGGTAGCACTTAAACGCTTGACTTCTAAATGGGGGCCTTGCGGCTAATTTCAAGCCTGCTCGTCAATCGAAGGCGAAACCGGTGCCGGCGCCTTGCTGACCACGACCATCGCCGGGCGCAGCAGGCGACCATTGAGCTGGTAGCCCTTCTGGAAAACCTTCAACACGCTATTCGGCTCGACGTCGGCACTTTCCTGCATGGCCATCGCCTGATGGTGAACGGCGTTGAACGGTTCGCCATGCGGATCGATCGCTTCAAGCTGGTAGCGCTTGAGGGTGTCGTGGAACATTTTCAGGGTCAGCTCGATGCCTTCGCGCATCGGACGGATGCTTTCGTCGTCCGGGCTCGACAGCTCGAGGCCGCGCTCCAGGCTGTCGACGATCGGCAGCAGGTCGCTGGCGAATTTTTCCAGGGCAAACTTGTGCGCCTTCTCGACGTCCTGCTCGGCACGGCGGCGAACGTTCTGCAGATCGGCAGCAACACGCAGAGACTGATCCTGCGCGGCGGCCAATTGCTCTTCGAGCACTTGCACACGGGTCGCCAGGTCGTCACCCGAACCTTCGGGCGCCTGATTGGCATCTGGGTTTTGCGTATCTACTGTCTGTTCGTCAGCCATAGAATTCTCCTTTCAATTTCGTCCGCGAGCCTGACTCGCGCTTCTGCCCCGATATATGGGGCCGCAAAATCAGGCTTCAAGGGCTGAAAACAATTGTCCCTACAAAAAAGTGCTGAATACTCATTCTTGAATGCGCTAAGAAAACTTTTCGATCAAGCAAATCGAGCTAAGGGCGGGCATTGTCAGGCCTGAACAAAACACTGTATAAATAACCAGACCTCAAGCCTGGGAGCTGCCTTTATGCTGGTGCACCTGTCCGTACACAACTACGCCATCGTTGAACATCTCGATCTCGAACTTGATCGCGGGATGAGCGTGATCACAGGGGAAACCGGCGCCGGCAAGTCGATCATGCTCGATGCCCTGGGCCTCACCCTGGGTGATCGCGCCGACAGCGGCGTGGTTCGCCCGGGCGCTGATAAAGCCGACATTCTCGCCACCTTCGATCTCGCTGATATCCCTGAAGCCAGCGCCTGGCTGGCCGAGCGCGATCTGGAAAACGACGGGCCGTGCATCCTGCGCCGGGTCATCACCTCGGAAGGTCGTTCGCGCGGTTATATCAACGGCACGCCCTGCCCGCTTGGCGACCTCAAAGCCCTCGGCGAGCTGCTGATCGATATCCACAGCCAGCATGAACATCAATCGCTGCTGAAAACTGATACTCATCGCCGCCTGCTCGACGAGTACGCCGGCGCCACCGACCTGGCGCGTCAGGTGCAGCTTGCCGCGCAACGCTGGCGTCAGACCCGCCAGGAACTGGAGCGGCTGTCCAACTCCGGCGACGAACAACGCGCACGTCATCAGTTGCTCAGCTATCAGCTTGAGGAATTGGAGAACCTCGGCCTCGGCGAAAATGAACTGGAGCAACTGGAGCAGGAACACAAGAATCTGACCAACGCCGAAACCTTGCTGGGCATTTGCCGGCAAGTGGTCGAGCAATGCAGCGAAAGCGACTCCGGCAATGTGCTGAATGCGCTGACCGCCAGCCTCAATCGACTTTCCAGCGTGAACAGTTCGGTGGGTGCGCTGGGTGAAGCCAGCAGTCTGCTGACCAGCGCACAGATTCAGGTAGAAGAGGCAGTCGGCGAGCTCAATCGCTTCCTCGACAACTTCGATGCCGACCCGGCTCGCCTGCAATACCTGGAAGAGCGCCTCGACGCGATCTACACCTTGGCGCGCAAACACCGGATTCAGCCGACCGAAGTCGGCGAGATGCAGCAGAAGCTGCTCGATGAAATCGAAACCCTCAACGCCAACGATGAATCCATCGAACGCTTGGGTGAAGAATTGGCGTCCTACGCCCGCCACTATCAGGAGAAAGCCCGCGAGCTGAGCGACCTTCGTCATCAAGCGGCCGGCAGTCTCGCCAGTGCGGTGGAGCAGGAAATCCAGCGCCTGGGCATGCCCGGCGGCCGCTTTACCATCGAACTGAAAGCCAACAGCAGCGACGAGTTGCTGCCAAACGGGCTGGAACAGGTCGAACTGCTGGTCAGCGCCAACCCTGGTCAACCTCTCAAGGCGCTGGCAAAAGTCGCCTCCGGCGGTGAGCTGTCGCGGATCAGTCTGGCGATTCAGGTCATTACCGCCCAGACCTCCCGCGTGCCGACGCTGGTGTTCGACGAAGTGGACGTAGGTATTGGCGGTCCGACTGCCGAGATTGTCGGCCAGTTACTGCGCCGTCTGGGTGATCGCGGCCAGGTCCTGACCGTGACGCACTTGCCGCAAGTGGCGGCGCAAGGGCATCAGCATCTGTTCGTGCACAAGGTCCGCGACGAGAAGGCGACTCACACCGCTGTCGCGAAGCTGACAAAGAACGAGCGCATCGAAGAAGTCGCGCGCATGCTCGGCGGCATCGATCTGACCAAGGAATCCCTGGCTCACGCGAAAAAAATGGTGGTGACTGCCAAGGCGTAATAAATAGTAGAAAGCACGAAGGCGACCCTTGGGTCGCCTTCGTTCGTTTCGCGAATGTGAAATTCGCGCGACATGCTTACTTTTTCTTGCGCACGTACAGCACCAGGTTGTGATCAACCATTTCGAAGCCATGCTTCTCGACGATCGATTTCTGAAGCTTTTCGATTTCTTCGTCGAAGAATTCGATCACTTCACCCGATTCCACGTTGACCATATGGTCGTGGTGGCCACCGTCAGCCAGTTCGAAGACCGCGTGGCCGCCGTCGAAGTTGTGGCGGACCACGAGGCCGGCCGCTTCGAACTGGGTCAGTACACGGTAAACCGTGGCCAGACCAACGTCCTCACCAGCTTCCATCAACGCCTTGTAGACGTCCTCGGCACTCATGTGGCGCTGCTCGGTAGAGTCGAGCATTTGCAGGATCTTGACCCGTGGCAGGGTCACTTTGAGGCCGGCTTTGCGTAGTTCGCTATTTTCAACCATGGTCAGCTTTCTCGCGATGCTGCTTCGCAGCTTCTCTTAATGCGGGTATGATCGGCGTTTACGTTGTCCCAGCCAAGATAGTGGAAGTCGCCCACCGATGCAAAACACCAAGCTCTTGCTAACCAGTTTCACCTTTGTGGGACTGCTCGCACTCGCCGGTTGTTCATTCCCCGGGGTTTACAAAATCGACATCCAGCAGGGCAATGTCGTCACGCAGGACATGATAGACCAGTTACGCCCGGGAATGACCCGGCCGCAAGTACGGTTTATCATGGGCAACCCTCTGCTTGCCGACACGTTCCATGCCGATCGCTGGGATTATCTGTACAGCCTGCAACCGGGTGGCGGTGAACGCCAGCAGGAACGAATCAGCGTTATCTTCAACTCCAACGACCAGCTTGTCAGCCTGTCCGGTGACTTCATGCCCGGCGTGAGCCGTGATGAAGCCATTCTCGGCAAGGACAGCGGTACTACCGTGACCGCGCCTGCTGAAAACGCCGACAAGCCAGAAGCTGAAAAACCAGCCAAACCAGGCTCTTTGCTGGATCAGATCCAGAAGGACGTCGATGGCGTGGAAACCGTACCAGTTCCGACACCAGAGCCGCTGGACACCTCGCCGCAGTAATAGGCGAGGCAATAAAAAACCCGGACATTCCGGGTTTTTTATTGCCTGCCGTTTGGCCTGATCAAGAATTGCGTGCTTTGGCCTCGGCAGCCTTGGCCGCACGCAAACGTCGAACCTCTTTGGGATCAGCCAGCAGCGGTCGATATATTTCGATCCGGTCGCCCGCCTGAACAGGGCGAGAATCCGCGTCAGTCACGACCTTGCCAAAAATCCCCAGCGGGCACTGGGCCAGATTCAGCTCAGGAAACTCTGCCGCGATGCCCGATTCGTGCACCGCAGCCCGAACGCTAACGCCTTCAGCCACGCTGATCGCACGCATAACCTGGCGATCAACCGCTGCGTACACGACTTCTATCTCGATCACCGGCTCAACCATGCATCTGCTTGGCGCGCTGGCAGAAAGCATCCACCAACTGATTGGCCGCCTGATTGAACAATGGCCCCAGAGTTGCGCGCACCAGCGGCCCGGCATAATCGAACGACAGATCCAGACTGATCTTGCAGGCCTTCTCGTTCAGCGCCTTGAATACCCAGATGCCGTGCAACTGAGTGAACGGGCCTTCCTCAAGATTCATCTCGATCGACTGCCCCGGCACCAGCGTATTGCGCGTGACGAAATGCTGACTGAGGCCACCCTTCGCTACGCCGACACTGGCGCGCATGTGTTCTGGGGAGCTTTCCAGCACTTCAGCCTCCGAGCACCACGGCAGAAACTCCGGGTACCGCGCGACATCGTTGACCAGGTCGTAGAGAAATTGCGCCGGGTACGGCAGAAGCGCGGATCGTTGGATATGTGTCGTCATGTAAGCGTTACTTCCAGAGCTGAGCGGCAAAGACTACAAGAATGCCGATAGGCGCCACGTAGCGCATCAAGAACAGGGACAGAGCAAACAGAACCGGGTTACGGATGGACAATTCATCCCGCACCGCTTCACGCCCCATCACCCATCCCGCGAACAGCACGAAACACAAGCCACCGAGGGGCAACATGATCCGCGAGGTGAAGAAATCGATCACGCCGAAGAAGTCGAGACCGCTCTGCGCACCCCATTGATAGAGGCTGAACGCCCCGCCTTCGTTCACGAAAAACTTGGCTTCCTTCCAGATATTGAAAGAAAACACCGTGCCCAGACCAACGAACCAGCAGGTGAACGCCAGCCAGAACGTGACCCAGATGCGGCTGATTTTAGTGCGTTCAACCAGGTAAGCCACCATTGGCTCAAGCAGCGAAATCGCCGAACTCCACGCTGCCACCGCGACCAGCACGAAGAACACCACGCCCATCAACTGGCCGAAAAATACATTACCAAAAGCAAATGGCAGGCTGACGAACATCAGTCCCGGACCTTCGCTTGGGTTCAGGCCAGCAGCGAACACAATCGGAAACAGTGCCAGACCAGCGACCAGCGATACGAAAGTATCCAGCAGCGCGACACCGACCACCGTGCCCGACAACGAGGTGTTCTTTGGCATGTAGGCGCCGTAGATCATGATCGAACCGACGCCGACGCTCAGCGAGAAGAACGCGTGCCCCATCGCCGGCAGCAGACCGTCGAGGACTTTTTCCGGGTGGAAGTCGAACATGAAATGCACGCCTTCCATGAAATGCCCGGTGGTCATGCTGTAACCCAGCAGCACCAGAATCATCACGAACAGCAGCGGCATCATGATCCGCAGGCTGCGTTCAAGCCCGGCGACCACGCCTTTGGCGATCACGAAGGCCGACAGCAGCATGAAAATCGTGTGCCAAAGTGTCAGGCGCCATGGATTGGAGATGACATTGCCGAAATAGGCGCCGACCTGATCGGCCGTCGCGCCCTGGAAATCGCCACGCCCCATGTCGACGATGTAATCCAGCGACCAGCCGCCGACCACACTGTAGAAAGAAAGAATCAGCAGGGCCGTGATCATCCCGGCAAACGCGCCCCACGACCATTTCGCCGAGTGTCCGGCTTCCAGTGCCAGCACTTTCAAGGCGTTCGCCGGACTTTGCCGGGCGCGCCGGCCGATCAGGGTTTCCGCGAGCATGACCGGGACACCGATAAGCGCGATGCACGCCAGGAACATCAGCACAAAGGCACCGCCGCCGTAGACCCCGACCATGTAGGGGAACTTCCAGATACTACCCAGTCCCACGGCCGAACCGGTCGCGGCGAGTATGAATACCCAGCGGCTAGCCCAACTGCCGTGGACAGAAACCTTGTCTGTCGACATCGTTTATCACGCCCAAGCGTTAGAAAAAGAGGCCGCATTGTCCGGGATTCACTCAACCTGCTCAAGCGCGCAGCAACACCGTAGCCGACAGCCGAACAACTCCATATAATGCCGCCCCTATGGCTAAACAGAAGAAACACCCAACAGGGACCATCGCGCAGAACAAAAAGGCGCGACACGATTACTTCATCGAGCACAAGTTCGAGGCTGGTCTGGTCCTGGCCGGCTGGGAAGTAAAAAGTCTGCGGGCGAGCAAGTTGCAGCTGGTCGACAGCTATGTGCTGCTCAAGGACGGCGAAGCATGGTTGCTTGGCAGCCACATCACGCCGTTGATGACCGCGAGCACTCACGTCATCGCCGACCCGGTGCGCACGCGCAAACTGCTGCTCAACCGCCGCGAGTTGGACAAGCTCGCCGCCGCCGTGCAGCAGAAGGGTTATGCCTGCGTCTGCCTGTCCTGGTACTGGAGCAAGCACATGGTCAAGTGCGAGATCGCTCTGGGCAAGGGCAAGAAGGAATACGACAAGCGTGACACCGAGCGCGAGCGCGATGCCGGTCGTGAATTGCAGCGTGCGGTGCGCAACAAGGGCAAGGAAGACTGATCTTCCTCCTTTAGCGCCAATTCGCGAGCAGGCTCGCTCCCACCTTGGAATGCATTTCAAAGGTGGGAGCGAGCCTGCTCGCGAAAGCTATTTCAGCATCAACACCAACACACCTGATCACATCCCCTTGCGCCGCTCCGCCCGAGCCATGCGCTGCACCTCCTGACGCACCTCTTCCAGCACTTCCTGCACATACAGAATATGTCGGCTGGACACTTCCCTCGCCTGCTCGGCACGCCCTTCGATAATCGCCAGATACAATTCCCGGTGCTGCGAGATCAGCATGTCGCGAGTTTCCGTGCGCTGTTTGTACATGCCGCCAATGTTGGTCACGACGTTGCGCTTGAGCAGATCGAACAAACCACGAATGGTATGCAGCAACACCGCGTTGTGGCTGGCCTCGGCAATCGCCAGATGAAATTTCGCATCCGCCGCGCCCTCTTCCGCCCGGCTGACTTCTTCGTGACGCGAGTAGCAATCCTGCAGCTCTTCGAACGCAGCGGTCAGGCGCTCACGATCGACATCGGTGGCGCGCAATGCGGCGTAGTAGGCGCACGATGCCTCCAAGGTGTGCCGGAATTCGAGCAAATCACGTTGCGCTTCGGGATTGCTTTCAAGCAATTGCAGCAGCGGATCGCTGAACGTCGAACCCAGGCCCTCCACCACATAATTGCCGCCGCCCTGGCGACTGACCAGCAAGCCTTTGGCCGCGAGTTTCTGAATCGCCTCGCGCAACGACGGGCGTGATACGCCAAATTGTTCGGCCAGCGTGCGCTCGGCCGGCAGACGTTCGCCCGACTTCAGCGTGCCCTCGAGGATCATCCCCTCGAGGCGCTCGACAATATCGTCAGACAAACGGCGCTGACGTATCTGATCAAAGCCCATAACTCATTTCTCCACGATCCCGACCGCTCGCCGGGGTGTCTATTCTGGCCTATCCGCGCGCCGCCGACACCTGCCAGACGCCACTTCGCCAAAGCGGATCAGTTGCCCTCTGCACCGCATCTTCGACGAAAGTTTCAGGGCGGCAAATTGACACACCGACATCAAGGCTTTTACCCTAGCCAACAGCGCTTGTAAATTGGTCTTACCAATTATCCAAGATTGCTCACAGTGCCTGACCAACAACAATTAGGGGCCACCCCACCATGCAAACCTGGCAACAGCTCTACAGTCCGCTCGGCAGTCTTGGCGTCTCCGCTCTCGCGGCCGTCATTCCCATCGTGTTCTTCTTTCTCGCCCTGGCGGTGTTCCGTCTCAAAGGCCATGTGGCCGGCAGCATCACCCTCGCGCTTTCGATTGCCGTGGCCATTTTCGCCTTCCAGATGCCAGTGGACATGGCGTTCGCCGCCGCTGGTTATGGTTTCGCTTATGGTCTGTGGCCGATTGCCTGGATCATTGTCGCGGCAGTGTTCCTCTACAAGCTGACGGTGAAGAGCGGTCAGTTCGAGGTCATCCGCAGCTCGGTTCTGTCGATTACCGATGACCAGCGCTTGCAGGTGTTGCTGATCGGTTTCTGCTTCGGCGCATTTCTGGAAGGTGCCGCCGGATTCGGCGCGCCGGTCGCGATTACTGCCGCACTCCTTGTAGGACTGGGCTTCAACCCGCTGTACGCCGCCGGCCTGTGCCTGATCGCCAACACTGCGCCGGTAGCGTTCGGCGCGCTGGGGATTCCGATCATCGTGGCGGGCCAGGTCACTGGCATCGACGCCTTCAAGATCGGCGCCATGACCGGTCGCCAGCTGCCACTGCTGTCGCTGTTCGTGCCGTTCTGGCTGGTATTCATGATGGACGGCCTGCGCGGTGTGCGCGAAACCTGGCCGGCCGCGCTGGTGGCAGGTTTGAGTTTCGCCATCACCCAATACTTCACTTCCAACTTCATCGGCCCGGAACTGCCGGACATCACTTCGGCGCTAGCCAGCCTGATTTCCCTGACCCTGTTCCTCAAGGTCTGGCAACCACGTCGCGCCGCCGGCCAGCACATCGTTGGCGCCGTATCCGCTTCGGTGGTCAGCGCCAGCGTCGGCGGTTTCGGCCAGAAGCGCACCACCGTGGCGTCGCCCTACAGCCTCGGGGAAATTTTCAAGGCGTGGTCGCCGTTCCTGATCCTCACTGTGCTGGTGACCATCTGGACGCTGAAGCCTTTTAAAGCGATGTTCGCCGCCGGTGGTTCGATGTACAGCTGGGTGTTCAACTTCGCGATTCCGCACCTTGATCAACTGGTGATCAAGACTGCGCCAATCGTGGCCAACCCGACCGCGATTCCAGCGGTGTTCAAGCTCGATCCGATTTCCGCGACCGGGACGGCGATTTTCTTCTCCGCGCTGATTTCGATGCTGGTGCTGAAGATCAATTTCAAAACTGGTCTGACCACTTTGAAAGAGACCTTCTATGAGCTGCGCTGGCCGATCCTGTCGATCGGCATGGTGCTGGCGTTCGCCTTTGTCACCAACTACTCCGGCATGTCCTCGACCATGGCCCTGGTGCTGGCGGGTACTGGCGCCGCGTTCCCGTTCTTCTCGCCGTTCCTCGGCTGGCTAGGCGTATTCCTCACCGGTTCGGATACGTCGTCGAACGCGCTGTTCAGTTCGTTGCAAGCGACCACCGCCCACCAGATCGGCGTCAACGACACCTTGCTGGTGGCGGCCAATACCAGCGGCGGCGTGACCGGCAAGATGATCTCGCCGCAATCGATCGCCGTGGCCTGCGCCGCGACCGGTCTGGTCGGCAAGGAATCGGATCTGTTCCGCTTCACCCTCAAGCACAGCCTATTCTTTGCAACGATTGTCGGTTTGATCACCCTGGCTCAGGCCTACTGGTTCACCGGCATGCTGGTGCACTAAGACTACAAGAAGTATGGAAATAACCGACGCCGGCCCGTGATCCGGCGTCAGCAATTCACCACCGGGTCTGTAAGGCTGCTGAAAGCAATGCGCTTTATATTCGGCAGCCGCAGCAGACGGATAACCGGGCCTACCCGGAGACACGCCTGATGAGCGAGCTTTTTTACAACGCCGTGCCGAACGCGACCCGCGTGGCACCGCCACTGCCCGAACCTCGGCAATACCCCAGCGAGAAACCGTCGCGGGTCTACCTGTTCGGCACGTGTGTGGTCGACCTGTTCTACCCCGAAGCCGGGATGGACGCGATCCATCTGCTGGAGCGTGAAGGGATCCGGGTCGAGTATCCGCAAGGGCAGAGCTGCTGCGGCCAACCGGCCTACACCTCGGGTTACACCGAGCAGGCGCGGGCGGTAGCGCGCTCGCAATTAGCGCTGTTTGCCGAGGATTATCCGGTGGTGGTGCCGTCGGGTTCCTGCGCCGGCATGCTGCGCGAGCATTACGCCGACTTGTTCAAGGACGAGCCGGAAACGTTGAAACAGGTGCAGGCCCTTGCGGCTCGCACTTATGAGCTGGCCGAGTTTCTGCTGTTCGTCTGCAAGGTGCAGCTCAAGGACAGCGGCGAACCGGTGAAAGTCGCGCTGCACACCTCGTGTTCGGCACGCCGCGAAATGAACACCCACCTGCACGGCCGCGAGTTGTTGGCGCAGTTGAGCAATGTGGAGCGGGTCAATCACGACCACGAAAGCGAATGCTGTGGCTTCGGTGGGACATTCAGCGTCCGTATGCCAGACATTTCCGGCGCGATGGTGGCTGACAAGACCCGTGCGTTGAAAGAATCCGGCGCCCACAAGGTACTGAGTGCCGACTGCGGCTGTTTGATGAACATCAACGGCGCATTGGAGAAACAAAAAGAAGCGCTGCGCGGACAACATCTCGCCAGCTTTCTGTGGCAGCGAACCGGAGGTGCACAATGAGCACCTCAACGATTATTCCTACGGTCGCCGTAGAAGAAGATTTCCGCACCCGGGCACACAATGCCTTGGGTGATCAGCAGCTGCGGAACAACTTCCGCACTGCCATGGATTCACTGATGACCAAACGGGCAGCGGCTTTCAGCGATGCCCACGAAAGAGAACACTTGCGCGCACTGGGCAATTCGATCAAGGCCCGCGCGCTGTCCAAGTTGCCCGACCTGCTCGAGCAACTGGAACAGAACCTGACCCGCAACGGTGTGACAGTGCACTGGGCGGAAACGGTGGACGAGGCCAATGGCATCGTCTTATCGATCATCCGCGCTCACGAGGCGCGGCAAGTGATCAAGGGCAAATCGATGGTCAGCGAAGAGATGGAGATGAACCATTTCCTCGAGGCTCGGGACATTGAATGTCTGGAGTCCGACATGGGGGAGTACATCGTCCAGCTCGACCACGAGAAGCCTTCACACATCATTATGCCGGCGATCCACAAGAATGCCGGTCAGGTCGCGTCCTTGTTCCACGACAAACTTGGCGTGGAATACACCAAGGACGTTGACCAACTCATTCAGATCGGTCGCAGGGTCCTGCGGCAGAAATTCTTCGAAGCCGACATCGGCGTCTCCGGCGTCAACTTCGCCGTGGCCGAAACCGGTACCCTGCTGCTGGTGGAAAACGAAGGCAACGGGCGCATGACCACCACCGTGCCGCCGGTGCATATCGCCGTCACCGGCATTGAAAAAGTCGTGGAAAACCTGCGCGACGTGGTGCCGCTGCTGTCACTGCTGACGCGCTCGGCGCTGGGCATTCCGATCACCACTTACGTCAACATGATCTCCGGCCCGCGCAAGGAGCATGAACTCGATGGCCCGCAGGAAGTGCATCTGGTGTTGCTCGACAACGGTCGCAGCCAGGCCTTCGCCGACAGTGAATTGCGCCAGACCCTGAACTGTATCCGCTGCGGCGCCTGCATGAATCATTGCCCGGTTTACACCCGCGTCGGCGGCCACACCTATGGCGAGGTGTACCCGGGGCCGATCGGCAAAATCATCACCCCACATATGGTCGGTCTGGCCAAGGTTCCGGATCACCCGAGCGCGTCATCATTGTGCGGCGCCTGCGGCGAAGTCTGCCCGGTGAAGATTCCCATCCCGGCGATCCTGCGCCGTCTGCGCGAGGAAAACGTCAAAGCCCCGGACACGCCGAATCAGGTGATGCGCGGTCAGGGCAGCAAGTATTCGCGCAAGGAGCGGTTTATCTGGAACGCCTGGGCCAGACTCAACAGCTCGCCGACGCTGTACCGCTTGTTCGCTTTTTTCGCCACGCGCCTGCGCGCCCTTACGCCGAGCAACGTCGGCCCATGGACGCAAAATCACAGCGCACCAAAACCGGCCGCGCGTTCGTTGCATGACATGGCCCGCGAGCATCTGGGCAAACAGGGAGAGCGTCGATGAGCGCCAAGCAAAATATCCTCGGCAAGCTGCGGAAAAGTCTGACCGGCACCACGCCAATTGCCGACAACTTCGATGTCGACCTGGTCACCCAGCCTTACACCTACAGCGCCGAGCAACGCATCCCGCAACTGCGCAAACTGATGGAGGCGGTGCACACCGAAATCCACCTGACCTCGGGCGCCGAGTGGCCGGCATTACTGGCGCAACTGCTGCGCGACCGCCAGTTGCCGAGCCTGCTGATCGCACCGACCACACCGCACGGGCAACGCATCACACAGCACTGGGTGAATAATCCCGACCTGCCTGCACTGAAATCCTACGACCGGCCAATGGAAGCGTGGAAAGCCGAGTTGTTCAACGACACCCCGGCCAGCCTTACCGGCACCCTCGGTGCCATCGCCGCGACCGGCAGCCTGATTCTCTGGCCAACCCGTGAAGAACCGCGTTTGATGAGCCTGGTGCCGCCGGTGCATTTCGCCCTGCTCAAGGCCAGCGAAATCCGCGACAACTTCTATCAGGTGCAACAGGAGTTCGAATGGGCGCAAGGCATGCCGACCAACGCGCTGCTGGTCTCCGGCCCGTCGAAAACCGCCGATATTGAACAGGTGCTGGCGTATGGCGCGCATGGCCCGAAAGATCTGGTCGTGCTGATTCTGGAGGATCAATGAGTCTTCCTGCTGCTTTCCTGCGTGATGCCGAGCGATTGATTCCGCCAGAGCGGCGCTTCGACGATCCGCTGTCGACCCTGGCCTTTGGCACCGACGCCAGTTTCTATCGACTGATCCCGAAACTGGTGATCCGCGTCGAGTCCGAAGACGAAGTCGTGGCGCTGCTGCAACTGGCCCAGCGCGACAAGGTGCCGGTGACCTTCCGCGCCGCCGGCACCAGCCTGTCCGGGCAGGCGATCAGCGACTCGGTGCTGATCGTACTCGGGGATAACTGGAATGCCCGCGAGATTCGCGGCCAGGGCACGCAGATCCGCCTGCAACCGGGAGTGATCGGCGCGCAGGCCAACGCCTGGCTGGCGCCGTTCGGACGCAAGATCGGGCCGGATCCGGCGTCGATCAATGCCTGCAAGATCGGCGGCATCGTCGCCAACAACGCCAGCGGCATGTGCTGCGGCACCGCGCAGAATACCTATCACACATTGGCCGGAATTCGGCTGGTGCTGGCCGACGGCACGCGCCTCGATACCGAAGATCCAGCCAGCGTCGCGGCATTTCGCTCCAGCCACGGCGACCTGCTCGAACGCTTGGCGACATTAGGCCGCGAGACCCGCGCCAACGCCGCACTGGCCGCAAGAATCCGCCACAAATACCGTCTGAAAAATACCACCGGCCTGTCGCTCAACGCCCTGGTGGATTTCGACGAGCCTGTGGATATCCTGAGCCACCTGCTGGTCGGCTCCGAAGGCACGCTCGGCTTTATCAGTGCGGTGACTTACGACACCGTCATCGATCACCCGAACAAGGCCTCGGCGCTGATCGTGTTCCCCGATGTCGAAACCTGCTGCAACGCGGTCACGGTGCTGAAAAGCCAACCGGTGTCAGCGGTGGAGTTACTTGATCGGCGCAGTTTGCGCTCGGTGCAGGACAAAAAAGGCATGCCCGCTTTCGTACAGCTGCTGTCGGAAAATGCCTGCGCGCTGCTCATCGAATCCCGCGCCGCTTCGTCGACATTGCTGCAGGAACAACTGGGGCAAATCATGGCGTCCCTGCGCGATTTTCCCGTAGAGAAGCAGGTCGACTTCACCGAAGACCCGGTGGAAAACGCCCGACTCTGGGCCATCCGCAAAGACACCTTCCCCGCCGTCGGCGCCGTGCGCAAAACCGGCACCACGGTAATCATCGAAGATGTGACCTTCCCGGTCGAACAACTGGCCGTCGGCGTCAATCGCCTGATCGAGCTGTTCGACAAACATGCTTACGACGAAGCGATCCTTTTCGGACACGCACTGGAAGGCAATCTGCACTTCGTCTTCACCCAAGGCTTCAACAGCCCGGAAGAAATCGCACGCTACCAAGCGTTCATGGACGACGTCGCGCAACTGGTTGCAGTGGAATTCGGCGGCTCGCTGAAAGCCGAACACGGCACCGGCCGCAACATGGCGCCGTTCGTGGAACTGGAATGGGGCAGCGATGCCTATCAACTGATGTGGCAGCTCAAACGCCTGCTCGACCCCAACGGCATTCTCAATCCGGACGTGGTGCTCAGCGAAGATCCGCAGATCCACCTCAAGCACCTGAAACCGCTGCCAGCGGCGGACGAGATTGTGGACAAGTGCATCGAGTGCGGTTTCTGCGAACCGGTCTGCCCATCGAAAGGCCTGACCCTGAGCCCGCGCCAGCGCATCGTCATCTGGCGCGATATCCAGGCGAAAAAGCGCGCCGGCGTCGACACCACCGAACTGGAAAAAGCCTACGACTACCAAGGCATCGACACCTGCGCCGCGACCGGCCTGTGCGCGCAACGCTGCCCTGTAGGCATCAACACCGGCGAACTGGTGAAAAAGCTCCGTGGCCGACACGCCACGCACCAGAAAACCGCTGACTGGATCGAAGGAAATTTCGCCAAGACCCTGCAAGGCGCGCGCTTCACCCTGCACGTCGCCAACGGCGCGCGAATGATGCTCGGTGCACCGCGTCTAGCAAAGTTGTCGGCAACGCTGACGCGCCTGTCCAAAGGCCAGGTGCCGTTGTGGACCAACGCCATGCCACAACCGGAAAAAGCCATTCGCTTCAGCCCGAGCGTGGCGGACGAGCGCCCGCGCGTGGTTTATCTGGCAGCTTGCGTGTCGCGGGTCATGGGCCCGGCGGCGGGTGACAAAGAGCAGATGTCGCTGTACGACAAAACCCGTGGCTTGCTGGAAAAGGCCGGTTACCAGGTAGTCTTTCCCGACAATCAGGACAACCTCTGCTGCGGCCAGCCGTTCGCCTCCAAAGGCTACGCCGAACAGGCCGAGCACAAACGTCAGGAGCTGATCAGCGCCCTGCTCCACGCCAGTCGCGGCGGCCTCGATCCGATCTATTGCGACACCAGCCCATGTACGTTGCGAATGGTTCAGGACATCGGCGAAACACGACTGGATCTGTACGATCCGGTGCGCTTCATCCGTACGCATTTGCTGGATCGCTTGGACTTCACACCCCAGGAAGCGCCGATTGCCGTCCACGTGACCTGCAGCACTCAGCATTTGGGCGAAAGCCAGGCGCTGATCGATCTGGCGCGCAAATGCAGCACCACTGTGGTGATTCCTGAAGGCATACATTGCTGCGGATTTGCCGGCGACAAAGGCTTCACCACACCGGAGCTGAACAGCCATTCGCTGCGTACGCTCAAGGACGCCGTGCAGCACTGCAGCGAGGGGATTTCCACCAGCCGCACCTGCGAAATCGGCCTGACCCAGCATGGTGGAATCGACTATCACGGGCTGGTTTACCTGGTGGATCGGGTGACACGGGCGAAAGCCTGCTGAGGAAAAAATCAGAACCCTTGAGCGAGGCGGTAGTCCACTGCACATGCCCCGGACGATTCGGGGCCTGTTCAACGGTCAGCGAAGTCTGAACCCTCAGTTCAAGGAGATACACATGAACCGCTCTGTAATGTTAGGTCTGTTTGTCACTGCCTCGATGATGGCGTCCACTTCGTTCGCCGCTGAAAAACCTGGCGATTTATGCGATGCCAATCTGCAGAGAATCGATAGCGCAAAATCCCAATACCTGACGTCGACAGACCTGAATGCGCGCGTATCGGCCAGTGTCAGCAAAGCCCGCGCCCTGAAAGCACAAGGCAAGATTGACGACTGCCTCGCTGAAACACAGCAAACCCTGCTGGACATTCAAAACGCTACCGGTGACACCAAAAAATGATTCATGCGCCGACCTTTTACAGGTCGGCTGCATCGGCACCTGGCCGACCGATCTGGCCTTTTGACATTCGTTGCAAATAAAACCGAATTCCTGCGCAGCGAAGCGGTCAACCAGACAGGTCCTATACTGACCTCGCTTGTCTTGACCTCGGCATCGCGGCCAAACCGTCCGGCAGCACCGAGCCCCCATCGTTCAAGGAGATACCCATGAAGCATTCTGCAATTGCTGGATTGTTTATCACTGGTGCACTTCTGGCCTCGCCGGTGTTCGCGGCGGACAAAGACCTCTGCGCCGGGAATCTTCAAAGCATCAAAGATTTCGTCACCAGCCAGCCGTCCCTTCCTGAAAGCTCCATGAATAACATCAAGGAAGCACAGGAAAAAGCCACTGCGGCCCAGGCGTCCGGCAACGACAAGGAATGCATCGAGGTTACCAACGGCATCATCAGCAAGATGCAGATCCGTAACCCGACGCGTAACTGATGTCCCGCAGGCCAACCTTCGGGTTGGCCTGCCAAGCGTTTTGACGTACACTGTGCACGCTTGTTGCCCGAACAGATTCACCGGGCAATGAGTTCGGGGCCGTTTAGGATTCGACGCCGGTTGCGAAACTCTAGGTGCATGCCGACTTGGTAACAGAAGTCGTAAATCCACTGTTGCAACTACTTATAGTTGCCAATGACGACCAATACGGTGTTGCTCTCGCTGCTTAATTGCAGCTGACAATGCTCCTGGTACCTTCGGGTCCAGCAATCATCAGGGGATGTCTGTAAACCCGAAATGATTGTCATATAGAACAGAATCGCCGTGCAGTACGTTGTGGACGAAGCGGCTAAAACTTACACAACTCGCCCAAAGCACCCTGCCCGTCGGGTCGCTGAGGGTTAACTTAATAGACACGGCTACGCATGTAGTACCGACAGCGGAGTACTGGCGGACGGGGGTTCAAATCCCCCCGGCTCCACCAAATAATCATCTAAAGACGTCCACGGACGTCTTTTTTTGTGCCTGAAATCTAGTAAATACGGGGGTTTCAGGGCCATTGAGCTCCACAGCGCTTCAGGCAGATCCATTTTGAACTGTATTCCAAGGCGTATTCCAAGCCCGTGACTGGTAAATTTTGGAATACACAAACAGCGTTGGAGTACCCATGGGAGCCCGAGCCACACGCCTTTCAGACCTAAAAATCAAAGCCGCCAAGCCCAAGGACAAAGACCCACCAACTCTCAACGACAAAGCCCGCCCAGTGCGGGCTTTGTCGCATCTGGGGTTAGTCGAATGGCCGCCCATTTCCTTCACATTCTCAAGCCTGCCGGTGGCTGTGAATGTTCGACGTTGTACAAAAGGACGCTGGGGCGGCACCGATTCGGCTCACTCTCCAATTAAACGAAACCAATTTGGCTGTAAGACGATTGCGCTTGTGTGATAGCAAAACCACAGCCATCCCCTTACCATTCCGCGGCTGGCTGGACGCCTCGCAGAGAAAACCGGTTCGCATGTGGAAACTCAACCTGCACAAGGAAGGCAATAAACCATGAGCTTCATCGAAACAATCCAATCCAAGGAAGTCGATATCTACATATCGGCGTTCTTCACCATCCTCGGCCTGATTCTGGGAGCCATTCTGGATCGGGTACTGAAAGGCGATTCTCCACAATCCACCAATCAGCCGGGCCATTCGGTAAACCTGACCTTCAACACGGTGGTCAATCCACCGCTGGGCGTGAACGCCGCCAGCACAAGCCAGGATATGACTCCAGTCATCTTCATGATGATGGTGATTGCCGGGCTGATTTATGTGTTTTTCCGGGCCGAGATACTCAACCTGCTTTCCTGGATCACGCTATTCACCATTTCACTATGGGCTGGCGGCACCTTGCATAGCCTTTACCGAGGCTTCTTCGCGGGCATTAAGTGGATCGTTGCGCTGTTGTTTTGCTTGGCATTTTGCGTGGCCGCGACGTATGTCACCGACGAAGCTTTTATGCCCACCCTAGCGCCGCAAAACTTTCAGTACAGCCAGCAGATCATCAATGAGCAGGGCCTGACGGGAATAAAAAAATATTTCGTCTTGCTGGACATGCACTGGTTCTTGCTACACCTGATAGGCGTACTGCTGTTTATCTATACCAGCCTTCGGATGATGCTTTTTTCAACCTACTTCATCGTTGCGGGTGCACATGCCAATAACAACGGTACTCACGAACCTTGGCTTTCCAGAAAAACCCGCAAGTACGCCAATCTGCGCAAAAACATCATCTTCATGCCTATCCTGCTGGTTCTCGCGTACCTGCTTACCTCGGGTCTTGCTTTCGACTGGTTCATCCACACGATGCCAAATCAGGTCAATGCGTTGATGAACACGGTGCTGTATGGGCGCTGATATTTTCATCGTGCGCTGGAGATCGACTGTCGGGACATCAACCCGGTCGGCAGAAGCGAGATGAACTTTTCTTCACTACGCCCACCCGACCAATCCCATAAAATCCCCCCGCTCATTCAAGAAACTACGGTTCGCCCGCGCTCCTAGCGGGCTTTTTTTCGCCTCGGCTTCTCCATATCTTGCCGCTCCCCACCATATGCGCGACTCTGCCAGCAGATCCCTCGTCAAGGAGCGCTCGATGCCGCTGTTATCCCTGCCCTGCCCGCGCCTGACCCTTGCCATCCTCTCCCCCGATCAAGCCGAGCTCGAAAGCGCGTTCTACCAGCGCAACCTCCGCCACCTGGCGCCGTGGTCGCCCATCCGCACCACCGACTACTTCTCCACCGCCAACATCCGCCGTCGCCTCGAGATCCAGGCCAGTGCTTTCGAAGCCGGGTTAGCCATGCATTTCGCGCTGCTGTCGGCGGACGGTCAGCAGATGATCGGTGCGTGCAATTTCAGCGGGGTTATTCGTGGGGCGTTTCAGGCGTGTTATTTGGGTTATCACATCGATGAGGCGCATCAGGGGCTGGGTTTGATGCAGGAGGGGCTGGAGGCGGGGATTGGTTATATGTTCGATGTGCAGAATCTGCATCGGATCATGGCCAATTACATTCCGGGCAATGAGCGCAGTGCGCGGTTGCTTGAGCGCTTGGGTTTTGAGCGCGAGGGCTATGCGAAGGCGTATCTGAACATCGCCGGACGTTGGCAGGATCATGTGCTGACGGCGCTGGTCAATCCGGGGTTCGAGGCGCCGGATCAGCGTTGGTCGCGGCGCCTGGGTTGAGTTGCGCGAAATCTGTCCGACAAAAATCCTTTCAGCTCTCGGGTTTGCGGCCGATACAGACCTGCTAACACCCCTGCTGGCTCAAAAGAACAACAATCTTCCAGCTTAACTGACGACCAAGAAACCCAACGTTTCTGGAGGATTTGCATGAATAGCTGGTTCGGTAACATCAGCGTGAACATGAAACTCGGCCTGGGCTTCGGCCTCGTGCTGGCCCTGACCTGCGTTCTGGCGCTGACCGGCTGGACCAGCCTCGGCGGCCTGATCGACCGCAGCAACTGGATGAGCGACATCACCCAGCTCAACGCTGGCCTGACCAAACTGCGCGTGGTGCGCCTGCAATACATGCTGACCAATGGCGACGAAACCGCCGCGCAGAATGTGCAGACCACCCTGGAAAGCTTCGCTGCTCAGCAGCAGGCGTTGATCAGCAAATTCAAGAGTCCGGAGAACGTCAAACTGCTCAAGCAGCAGGCGGCGACCATCGCTGAATACCAGACCTCGCTGAACAAAATGCGCAACGCCTATCGCACCGGCAACAGCGCCCGCGACACCATGAGCGTCAATGCCCAGAACGCCTACAACCTGATCGAATCGATCAGCCAGCGCGTGCAGCAGATGGAGTTGAGCGATCAGCGTTTCGAGCAGTTCCAGGCGGTTACTGCAGCGAAGGAAGCCTTCATCCTCGCGCGCTATGAAGTGCGTGGTTACACCGCGACCAGCAATGCCGAAACCGAGCAGAAAGCCGTCGGCCAGATCGACGCGGCCATCGCCAGTCTCAAGCCACTGAATGCGCAATTTGCCGCGACTCAGCAGGATGCCCTGCGCCAATTGGAAACCGCGCTGACCAGCTATCGCAGTGCGTTGATGGCGTACAAGAACGCCAACACCGAGGCGGTGCAGGCGCGTAAGGAAATGACCGATCAGGGCACCACCATCGTCGCCCTGAGCGAACAGCTGTACCAGATCCAGCTTGATCGCCGTGACGCCGAAAGTGCCCAGGCGCGCACCTTCCAGTTGATCAGTACGTTGCTGGCGCTGCTGGTTGGCGTGATTGCGGCGGTAATCATCACCCGTCAGATCACCCGTCCGTTGCAGGAAACCCTCGCCGTGGTCGAGCGCATCGCCAGCGGCGACCTGACCCAGAATGTCACCGTTACCCGCCGCGACGAACTCGGCGTGTTGCAGCAAGGCATCGCGCGCATGGGCGTGACCCTGCGTGACTTGATCAGCGGCATCCGCGACGGCGTCACGCAGATTGCCAGCGCCGCTGAAGAGTTGTCGGCTGTAACCGAACAGACCAGCGCCGGTGTGAACAGCCAAAAAGTCGAGACCGATCAGGTCGCCACGGCCATGCACGAAATGACTGCCACTGTGCAGGAAGTTGCGCGTAATGCCGAGGAAGCGTCGCAAGCTGCCGCTGCTGCGGACGGCGAGGCCCGTGAAGGCGACAAGGTGGTGAATGAGGCCATCGCGCAGATCGAGCGTCTGGCCAGCGAAGTGGTGCGTTCGACCGAAGCGATGAGCGTGCTGCAACAGGAAAGCGACAAGATTGGTAGCGTCATGGACGTGATCAAGGCTGTCGCCGAACAGACCAACCTGCTCGCGCTCAACGCCGCGATCGAGGCAGCGCGTGCCGGTGAAGCCGGGCGTGGGTTTGCCGTGGTTGCCGATGAGGTGCGCGGTCTGGCTCAGCGTACGCAGAAGTCGACTGAGGAAATCGAAGGTCTGGTCGCCGGTCTGCAGAACGGCACCCAGCAGGTTTCGGCAGTGATGAACAACAGCCGCGCGCTGACCGACAGCAGCGTCGCCCTGACGCGCAAGGCCGGCGCCTCGCTGGAAAACATCACCCGTACAGTGTCGAACATCCAGTCGATGAACCAGCAGATCGCCGCCGCTGCCGAACAGCAAAGCGCCGTGGCCGAAGAGATCAGCCGCAGCATCATCAACGTGCGCGACGTGTCCGAGCAGACCGCAGCGGCGAGTGATGAGACGGCAGCGTCGAGTGTTGAACTGGCGCGGTTGGGTGGTCAGTTGCAGCAGATGGTCAGCCACTTCCGCGTTTGATTTTGGTTTTGCGCTGAAGCTGAAATCGAATCGCGGGCAAGCCCGCTCCCACAGGTTTTCGTGGTCGAGCACTGTTGATGTGTTCATCTCGATAACTGTGGGAGCGGGCTTGAACGCGAAATCGGTGGATCAGCCAAATTAACAGTGCCTGACACTCCGTCTTCGCGAGCAGGCTCGCTCCCACATTTGGATTTATGTGGGTCACAGGATTTGAGCACACCGCAGATCCCTTGTGGGAGCGGGCTTGCCCGCGAAGGCGGTGGGTCAATCAAATCAAAGTTGCCTGACACTGCGCCTTCGCGAGCAGGCTCGCTCCCACATTTGGATTTGTGTGGGTCACAGGATTTTGAGCTCACCGAAAATCCCTGTGGGAGCGGGCTTGCCCGCGATGGCGGTGGGTCAACCAAATCAACAGTGCCTGACACTCCGCCTTCGCGAGCAGGCTCGATCCACATTGGATTTGTGTGGGTTGCTGGATTTTGAGCACACAGCAAAATCCCTGTGGGAGCGAGCCTGCCCGCGAAGGCGGTGGGTCAGTCAAATCAACATTGCCTGACGCTGCGCCTTCGCGAGCAGGCTCGCTCCCACATTGGATTTGTGTGGGTCGCTGGATTTTGAGCACACCGCAATACCCCTGTGGGAGCGGGCTTGCCCGCGATGGCGGTGGGTCAATCAAATCAACATTGCTTGACGCTGCGCCTTCGCGAGCAGGCTCGCTCCCACATTTGGATTTGTGTGACTCACCGGATTTTGAGCTCACCGAAAATCCCTGTGGGAGCGAGCCTGCTCGCGAAAGCGGTGGATCATTCAGATCATCATTGACTGACACTCCGCCTTCGCGAGCAGGCTCGCTCCCACAGGGGTCTATGGTGTCAGGACTATTCGGGATACCCGGTGATTTTGCGGATGCTTTGATACAGCGGTTTGAGCTGCCGGTACATGCGCAGGTAAACGTCTGTGTACAGTTGCTGGTAAATCTCCTGCGCCTCGGGTTGTGGGTTAAAGACCGCTCCAACCCGAGTCATCGCCGCAATGGCCGATGGGAAATCCTTGTGCAATCCCAACCCCACCGCGCAGCATATCGCCGCCCCCAACCCGGACGCTTCATACACATGCGGGCGTTCTGCCGGCAGGCCGAAGATGTTGGCGGTCAGTTGCATGGCGGCGTCGCTTTGTGAGCCGCCGCCGGCGACGCGCAGCCGTTTGATCGAGACTTTTGAGCGTCGCTCGATGTTCTCCATGCCCTGGCGCAGCGCGTAGGCCAGGCCTTCGAGAATGGCCCGGTAGATGTGCGCGCGGGTGTGTACGTCGCCGAAGCCGATCATCGCGCCTTTGGCCTCAACGCCCGGTTCGCGGATGCCCGGTGACCAGTAGGGTTGCAGCATCAGGCCCATCGAGCCCGGCGGCACTTCGTCGACCAGTGCGTCGAACAGTTGCTCCGGTTCGATGCCCTGCGCTTTCGCCTGTTGCATCTCGCGCAGGCCGAACTGATTCTTGAACCATCTGACCATCCAGTAGCCGCGATAGATCATCACTTCGCAGTTGTACTGATCGGGCACGGCCGAGGGGTACGGCGGGATCAGCGGGACGATTTCCAGGTAGCGTGAGCGGGTGCTGGTGATGGTCGCGGTGGTGCCGTAGGACAGGCACACAGTGCGCGCATCGACCACGCCAGAGCCGATCACTTCGCAGGCCTTGTCCGCGCCCGCCGCGATCAGCGGCAGGCCCTCGGGGATGCCGGTGTGGCGGGCGGCTTCGGCTGTGATGTAGCCGAGGGTTTCGCCGGGTTTGTGCAGGCTCGGCAACTGCTCCGGGCGCACCGCCAGTGCCTGCCATTTCCAGTCGCGCGGCGCCGCCCATTTCAGCCGTTTGAAGTCGAAGGGCAGATAGCCGACGCAGCAGCCGACCGAATCGACGAAGCGCCCGCACAAGCGATGGGTGAGAAAACCCGAGAGCAGCAAAAACTTGTCAGTCGCCGCCCACACCTCGGGCTGATGCCAGGCGATCCAGTTGGCCTCGGCCTGGGCGCGAAAATAATCCACCGTCGCTTGGGCGCCGACCAGTTTGAACAGCCAGCCCCACGGCCCTTTGATGCTGCCCTCGACCTCAGCCTGACGTTGATCGAGCCAGACAATTGCCGGGCGCAGCGGTTTGCCCTTGGCGTCCACGTTGATCACTGTGCCGCGCTGGGTAGTCAGGGACACGCCGGCAATCTGCGCACGGTCGATGCCGGTCTGCTGCCAGAGTTGCTGGCAGGCCTCGCCGAGTTTCGCCCAGTAATATTCCGGATCCTGCTCGGCCCAACCGGGTTGCGTCGAGTAGTACGCCTGCAAGTCGACTTTGCCTTTGCCGAGCAGATTGCCCTGCAGATCGAAGAGCAGCGCGCGCACGCTCTGGGTGCCGTTGTCGATCGCCAGTAGGTATTTCATGGCGTGATCTCCGGCAAGCCGTGATCGCGCAGCCACAGCAAACGGTAGCGCTGGATTTCCGCCTGCCAGCGCTCATCGTCCCAGGCCAATCGTCGCTGGCACAGCGTGCGGATCGCCGGGAAAAAATCCTCGCCACCGCGCGGCAGCAACAGGCCCAAACGGGTGCGACGCAGCAGCAAATCATCCAGGTGCACAACCATTTCCGCCTCGCAGGCAAACGCCAGCTCTGCCCACAAAGTATCGGTGGCGCCAACCGTTTCCAGACCGAGTTCGCCGAGCAATTGCGCCAGCCTCGGCAGGTCTCGACCGTGACGCCCGGCTAAGCGTCGCCATTGATTGCCGCTCAGTCCCGCAATCGTCAGCGGCGGCACAGCGGCGAACACCGGCGCGCCGTCATCGACAAAAGAACGCCCAAGCATCGCCGCACAAGCCTTGAGCACTTCGAGCGCTTGCGGGCGAAATGTGGTCAGTTTGCCGCCGGCCAAAGTCACGCAACCCGGCTCCTGCCACAGCACATGTTCGCGGGTCTCGTTAGACGGTTTGCCCTGCTGCGCACCCGTCGCGCTGCCGACCACCGGACGCACGCCTGACCAGGTCGACAGCACGTCGTCGACGCCCACTTCGGCGCCGGGAAATTGCTGCTGGCACGCGGCGAGCAGATAGTCGATTTCGTCGCTGGAAATGCGCGCGCTCAAGTCGAGATCTTCGCGGTGATCGAGGTCCGTGGTGCCGACCACCGTCGCGCCTTCCCACGGAAACACAAACACCGGGCGCCGATCGCGCTCATGCAGAAAAGTGAACGCCTGCGCCACTGGCAAACGCCAGCCCGGCAGCAACAGATGACTGCCGCGCAACGGTCGCAATTGCTTCGCGGACTCAACGGGACGCAAGCGCTCAGCCCAAGCGCCTGTGGCCACAGCCAACACAGCGGAGCGCAATTGCAGCGTGGCGCCGCCCTCGCCATCTTCGATCTGAACCCCGCACACCCGCCCGCCTTCACGCAGCAGTTGCGTGACGCGCACACCATTGAGCACCACCGCGCCATCGGCCCGGGCCTCGCGCAGTACGCGCATCACCAGCCGCGCGTCATCAGTCAGCGCATCGACAAAACAGCTGCCGCCGAGCAGGCCGTTTTCCTTCACCCCGGGGGCGAGAAAACGCAGTTGCTGCGCGTCATGAAAACGATGGTTGCGCCGCCCCGCCAGCGCGTCGTACACCGAGAGCAAGCCGCCCATGACGCGCGGCCCGGGAAAGCCGCCGCGATAGTGCGGCATCATGAAACTCATCGGCTCGACCAGCCCCGGCGCTTCATCAAGCAAACGCTGACGCTCGCGCACCGAATCGCGGGTCAGGCGCCACTGGCCCTTGGCGATGTAACGCAAACCGCCGTGGACCATTTTCGACGATCGGCTGGAGGTGCCCCAGGCAAAATCGCGCTGCTCCAGCAGCAGACAACGCCAGCCCCGGCGCGCCGCTTCGCGGACGATCCCGGCGCCGCTGATGCCGCCGCCGATGACGATCAGGTCCCAGGTTTGATCCGCCAGCGTCGGTAGCATCTGCTCGCGCCATTGCGCGTTCCATTCCGCCGTCATGGCCGCGACTCTGGCAATAACGTGCCGGGATTGAGGCGCCTTTCCGGGTCGAAATGTTCGCTCAACGCCTGCAACGTCTGCAGCGCCAGCGGGCCTTTTTCGCGCAGCAGATACGGCGCGTGATCCTTGCCGACACCGTGCTGATGACTGATCGTGCCGTGGTTGTCGACGATGGTTTGGCTGGCCGCGTGTTTGAGCATCCGCCAGCGCGCCAGCGTCGCGGCATAGTCGGCTGCCGGGCGAAACACGTAAGTGGTGTAAATGCTCGAGCCTTCGCCGTAAACGTGCGAGAGATGAGTAAACACATGCACGCGCTCGCCCTCGGCGGCCAAGGCGTCGCGC
Organism: Pseudomonas sp. H1_G08; assembly: GCF_054681355.1. NCBI lineage: Bacteria > Pseudomonadati > Pseudomonadota > Gammaproteobacteria > Pseudomonadales > Pseudomonadaceae > Pseudomonas > Pseudomonas sp. H1_G08. The sequence continues at coordinate 5,638,753 of NZ_CP162822.1, read as the reverse complement.
AGGCTGTTTTCGATGAGGCTGAGCAAGTGATCGACGTTGCTCCAGTCGGTGGCGGTTTCGAGGGTGTCGACCACGTAACCGGCGTTCCACAGGTTCTCGCGCAGGTAGGGAAAACGGAAACGGTTCTGCGCCCACTTCTTGCCCAGCAGCGTGCCGGTGAACACGCCGCCGAAGGCTTTCAGATGCTGGCGCGCGTGTTTCAGTGACAGTGCGTTTTGCTGGCGATTGCCGGTCACACCGAAGGTCAGCAGGCATTTGCCGTCGCCGGCGCCGCGCAGCTTGAGGTACTTTTCCAACCAGGCGATCTGTTGCGGATGGCCGGCCAGCGCCAGTTGTGTTTCGGTTTCCACCGCGTTCGACAGACGCAGCATCGACAGCGGTACGCGCGCCTGCGCCAGTTGCCGGATTGCTTGCAGCGCGTGCGGCCAGTCGGGCAGGAACACACCGTAGAAACGCTCGTCCGCCGGCAACGCGCTGACTCGCACTTTGACTTCGGAAATGATCCCGAAACGGCCCTCGCAACCGAGCACCATTTCACGCAGATCGGGACCTGCCGCCGACGCCGGGAACGTCGGAATCTGCAAAGGCCCGGCGAAGGTTTCCAGGGTGCCGCCAGCGAACAACTGCTCGATCCGCCCGTAGCGCAACGACTGCTGACCACTGGAACGACTGGCCACCCAACCACCCAGCGTCGACAGCTCCCATGACTGCGGGAAATGCCCCAGCGTGTAGCCGCGCGCGCGCAATTGGCTTTCGACTTGCGGCCCGCTGGCGCCGGGGCCGAATGTCGCCAGCAGGCTCTGTTCGTCGAGGTCGGTCAGGCGATTCATTCGCGCCAGCGACACCGTCAGCACCGGCCGCGTGGAGTTCGGCGGATTGATGTGTCCGGCCACCGATGTGCCGCCGCCGTAGGGAATCAGGCACAGATCCTGATCATGGGCGAGCGCCAGCAATTGGCGGATCTGTTCGGCCGTTTCAGGAAACGCCACGGCATCGGGATAAGTACCCAGCGCACCTTCGCGCAACGCCAGCCAGTCCGGCAGGCTCTGGCCGCGCGCGTGCAGCAGGCGATCGTGAGTATCGACGCTGTACAAGCGATGCGGCACCAGGCGCGAGGTCGGCACTTGCGCCAACGCCGCCGCCAGGGTCGCATCGGGCAACGCGTGGCCAGCGCCCAAGCGTTCATGGAGAAACGTCGCGCCTTGGGCCGGCAGTTCGACCACCGTGCCTACCTCTCCCCAGCCGTTCCAGCGTCGCATGCGTGAGTCCTTTTTCTGCCGTTGGATCAAGCTTGCATACTAGTCAGCGCTGGAGATCTGTCACGGTCGCATCCGGCCAGAACCTGTAGCGAATGGCGCCAAACGTCCGGGCATTTACTTTCGCCGGGCAATCCACTTACCTTGCGCCATTCATTCGCTCACGCGCCGTCGATCAAAGGACCGCGACCATGCCATCGCTCGGCTTCACTTCCGTTCCGCCGCTGCTCAAATACCTGCGCCATGCCGAACAGTTGGGCATGGCCATCGAGCCTGCATTGGCGGCGGCCGGGTTGCAGGCGCAGCAGTTGAGCGACAACACCTTGCGCCTGCCGGGTGAGGTTCACGAACGCTTGCTGGATTATTTCTGCGAGCACTCGGGCGATGGGTTGTTCGGGCTGCATGCGGCGAATTTCGTCCTGCCCAATTCGTGGAGCGTGCTCGGTTACATCACCATGAATTGCGCGACGCTGGGCGATGCGATGAGCCGGATCATGCCGTTCGAAAAACTCGTCGGCGACATGGGTGTCAGCCGCGCCCAGGTGCAGGGCGAGCACGTGCATCTGATCTGGACCTGCCGCTACGAGCGGCCACGGATTCGTCGGCATTTGGTGGAAAACGTGCTCGGTTCGTGGCTGCACTACGCGCGCTGGATCGCCGACACGCAGCTGTCACCGGCCTGCGTATGGCTGGAGCATGCGCGGCCGGATGAGGTGACGCAGGCCGAGTACGAGGCGTTTTTCGGCTGCCCGGTGCGGTTCGATCAGGGGTATTCGGCGCTGGTGGTGCCGCTGGCGTATTTGCAGTTGCCGCTGCGCCAGGCCGATGCGCAATTGCTGCGAACCCTGGAAGAACACGCGATGGGTTTGCTGGCGACGCTGGAAGATGCGTCGCTGGCGCAGCAGGTGAAAAACATCCTGCGCGGTTTGCTCAAGGAGGGCTTGCCGCGCAAGGAGCAAGTGGCGGAGCAGCTCAGCGTCTCGGTGCGCACGTTGCAGCGGCAATTGCAGCAGGCCGGGACGTCGTATCAGCAGATTCTCGATGAGCTGCGTCAGGAACTGGCCGAGCATTATTTGCTCAACAGCACGTTGCCCATTCAGGACATTGCGCAGTATCTGGGCTTCACCGAACCGCGCTCGTTTCATCGCACGTTCAAGAGCTGGCGCGGGATGCCGCCGGGGGAGTTTCGGCTGCGGAATCGGCGGTGATGCTGATGGCCCCTTCGCGAGCAGGCTCGCTCCCACAGTAGTTCTCAGTTGCCTGCATTTCCGAGTTCACCGCAGCCCCCTTGTGGGAGCGAGCCTGCTCGCGAAGGCGTCATTCGCCACACCAATTAAACACGCCTTGGCACAACTGTTTAAAGCCGCCAGACATTCAGCGAAACCACCCACAATTCCTTGCGACCCTGCCTACGCCTGCGCCAGAATCCGCCGGCTTGTGCGCCTTGGGGCCTGCCGGTAACTTGATTCGGTCACTGATTTCTCAGTGACCGAGCTTAGCGGCTCGGACAGCATTCCGGTTGTACAAGTCCAATCCAGTCAGGCTCACGCCTGCACTCGATGGTGGCTGTGCGCATGGCATCTTCGGATGCACCGGGTTGAATGCTTACCGGTCCGCTAACTTGCGCACAGCTGCCTCCCTTTGCTTAGCGGCGAAACGGATGCAGCTTCATAAGAGGCAAGCATTCATGTTCAAAGTAACCCCAAACCCGCCAACCACCGGCCCGGCATCCCCCTACGAATCCGTCGACTCGAAGAAATTCCACGAAGCCGCCGACCGCGCCCTCGACCATTACCTCGGCCCATCCAGCGCTGAATTCATGGCCCCGCCCTACAAATCCAACACGCTGTACATGGCCAATCCCGAGGCCGACAACGAATCGCTGTTGGCCGACGCCTGCGAAACGTTGGGGTCGGCGACGGTGATGCTCAACGATCAGGCGGGGCTGGTGAACGGCTCGCAACGCAAGACGTTGCAGGGCATTGCGCAGATTGTGATGGTGGCGGAGATGGCGGTGAATCGGGTGCTGGATCGGTTGGTGCCGACTGATTGAGGGTTTTTGGGGGATTTGGTGTGGGCTGATTTTGGTGGGGTGTCAGGGATTGCCCTCACCCCAGCCCTCTCCCAGAGGGAGAGGGGGCCGACCGTGCGATGCTCACGAAATACGCCGACCTGAAATGATCGCTGTGAATCCATATTCGACACGGTCGTTCAGGTAGACGTTTGAAGCACGGTCAACTCGGTCGGTCCCCTCTCCCTCCGGGAGAGGGCTAGGGTGAGGGGCTTTTGATCTCAGGCATGCAGATCAAAGACTGATCGCATTGGTAAACACCAACCGATTGCCAAACGGATCGGCAATGGTCATGTCCTGACTCCCCCAAGGCATCGCCTGAATCTGCGGATGCGAGAACTTGTAATCCTTGGCCATCAGTTGCTGCTGAAACGCCTCCAGCTCATCGGTCTCGATACGCAGCGCCGACCCCGGGCAGGCATCGCCGTGATGCTCGGACAGATGCAGCACACACTCGCCCCGCGACACCTGCAGATACAGCGGAAAATTCGCTTCGAAGCGGTGCTGCCAGTCGATCTTGAAACCAAGAAAATCGACGTAGAACTCGACAGCCTTGGCCTCATCGAAGATCCGCAGGATCGGGGTGGTTTTGCCGAAGCTCATGGGGTGCTCCCTGACTGAATGGCCCCACAATGTAGACGGGGAGGATGTCAGCAAATCGGCTTGTGGATGGCTTTCTTTAATTGCACAGTGCCACCATGAGACATAGATCAAAAGATCGCAGCCTTCGGCAGCCCCTACATTGGAATGCGATCTCCTGTAGGAGCTGCCGAAGGCTGCGATCTTTTGGCGCCATCATCATCAATAAAATCCTTCGCGCAAATTACCTTCGCGAGCCAGAAACCGCCCTGCCCTGCTGCCATTCGCCTGTCCGTCGCGATAACTCAAAACGCCGTTGACCCAAACCCCGTCAATCCCCTGCGCCGCCCGCTGCGGATCGTTGAAATCGGCCACATCGCGCACGGTCGCCGGATCGAACAACACCAGATCCGCCCAATGTCCTTCACGAATCTCGCCTCTTTCCTGCAAGCCAAAACGCGCCGCCGACAGGCCGGTCATCTTGTGCACGGCGGTGTGCAGTGGAAACAACCCGACGTCGCGACTGAAATGGCCCAGCACCCGTGGGAAAGCGCCCCACAGCCGCGGATGCGGGAACGGGTCTTCGGGCAGTCCGTCAGAGCCGACCATCGAAAGCGGATGGGCGAGGATTCTTCTCACGTCGGCCTCATCCATGCCGTAGTACACCGCGCCCGCCGGTTGCAGACGTTTCGCGGTTTCTTCCAGCGACAGTTTCCATTCGCCAGCAATGTCGATCAGGTCGCGCCCGCTGACTTCCGGATGCGGCGTCGACCAGGTAATGGTGATGCGGTGGGCGTCGGTGACTTGCTTCAAATCCAGGGTCGAGGAACTCGCCGCATAGGGATAGCAATCGCAGCCGACCGGATGGGTTTTCGCTACCTCTTCCAGAGCTTCGAGCAATTGCGGACTGCGCCCCCAGTTACCGACGCCGGCGCATTTGAGGTGGGAAATGATCACCGGTGACTGCGCGTGGCGGCCGATCTGAAACGCTTCGTCCATCGCCTCCAGCACCGGGGCGAATTCGCTGCGCAGATGGGTGGTGTACACCGCGCCGAACGCCGTCAGTTCTTCGGTCAGTTGCATGACTTCATCGGTGGACGCGTTGAAGGCGCTGGCGTAGGCCAGACCTGTGGATAAGCCCAACGCGCCGGCCTCGAGGCTGTCACGCAACTGCACGCGCATGGCGGTGATTTCGTCGGGCGTTGCAGTGCGGAACAAGTCGTCGAGGTGATTGCTGCGCAGCGCGGTGTGGCCGACCAGTGCCGCAACGTTCAACGTGGTGTTGGCCGCTTCGACGGCAGCGCGGTAGTCGCTGAAACGCGGGTAGACGAACGCCGCTGCGCTGCCGAGCAGGTTCATCGGATCGGGTGGATTGCCCTTCAAGGTGACCGGCGAAGCGCTGATGCCGCAATTGCCGACAATCACCGTGGTCACGCCTTGGCTGAGCTTGGGCAGCATCTCGGGTTGGCGAATGACCACCGTGTCGTCGTGGGTGTGCACGTCGATGAAACCCGGCGCCAGCACCCGGCCGGCGGCGTCGATTTCTTCGCTGGCGCGGGCGTCAGGCAGATCGCCGATGCGCTCGATGCGGCCATTGAGAATCGCCACGTCTGCGCGGTAGCCCGGCGTGTTGCTGCCGTCGATGACCAGCGCGTTGCGGATCAGGGTGTCGTACTGCATGTCAGTCTCCCAGCGGCAGGCGATCGTCGCCGCCACGGTATTCGTCGAGGGCGAGTTTGATTCGCCGCAGACGTTCTTGATTGTCTTCAGGGCTGGCCAGCGCCAGTTCGGTGGCGAGCACGTCGATGGCCAACAGCATGCCGTAGCGCGCCGCCGTCGGTTTGTAGATGAACGAGGTTTCCGCGCCTTGCAGCGGCAGGACGACGTCGGCCAGTTCGGCCAACGGTGAATCGCCGCGAGTGATGGCGAGAATGCGCGCGCCGTAATTGCGCGCCAGCTCCACGGTTTCCAAAAGCTCCGGGGTGATGCCGGTCAGCGAGCAGGCAATCAGCACTTGCTCGGCGTTCAAACTGGCGGCGGTGACGCGCATCATCACCGCGTCATGACACACCGCAATCGGGTAACCGAGGCGCACCAGACGTACCTGCAATTCATCGCTGCACAGGGTCGAGCAACCGCCCATGCCGAACGCGTGAATCATCCGCGCCTGGCTGAGCAATTTCACTGCGTCGGCGAAGCGCGATTCATCGAAACCGGCCAGATGCTGGCGCAGCGTGGTTTCGATGTCGCCGACAATCTGCCCGTAGAACGCCGACTGCTCGGGCGTGCCCGCCGGGTCGAGAAAACGGCTGCCAACGCCGCTGGCCTGGGCCAGTTGCAGACGTAGATCACGCAGGTCACGGCAGCCGACCGTGCGGGCAAAGCGCGACAGCGTGGCGGTGCTGACCTCTGCGCGTTGTGCGAGGTCTTCGAGGCTCGCGCTGGCGGCAAAGCCGACATCGTCGAGCATCAACCGCGCAATGCGCCCCTCGCCGGCGCTGAAGGAATCCTGGCGGGCGCGGATCTGGTAGAGGATGTCCATGGGCGGCGGGCTCCGGTTACAGCAGGTAGGAAAGGCCGACGGTCAGCGCGAAAGCGACCAGCGAAATCAGCGTCTCGAGCACGGTCCAGGTCTTGAACGTCTGCGCGACCGTCATGTTGAAGTATTCCTTGATCAACCAGAAGCCGCCGTCGTTGACGTGGGAAAAGATAACCGAGCCCGCGCCGGTCGCCAGCACCAAAAGCTCAGGGTGTGGATAACCCAGACCGATGGCCACCGGCGCGACAACGCCTGATGCGGTGGTCATCGCCACGGTGGCCGAGCCAGTGGCAACGCGCATCAGCGCAGCGAACAACCAGCCCATGATCAGCGGCGACAGGTGAAATTCGTGAGCGAGGCCGACGATCTGATCGGTAACGCCGGCATCCACCAGTATCCGGTTCAAGCCGCCACCAGCGCCGACAAGCAAGGTGATGCTGGCGGTGGGCGCGAGGCATTCGTTGGTGAATTTGAGGATCGATTCGCGGTTGAAACCCTGAGCAATGCCCAGCGTCCAGAAGCTCAGCAAAGTCGCCAGCAACAGCGCGATCACCGAATTGCCGATGAACAGCAGGAACTGGTTAAACGCACTGCCGGGGGTGGAAATCAGATTGGCCCAGCCGCCGATCAGCATCAGCACCACTGGCAGCAGAATGGTTGCCATGGTGATGCCGAAACCCGGCAATCTGTCGCGCGGCTCGCGCTCGAGAAATTGCTTTTCCAACGGATTGTCCGCCGGCAATTGAATGCGCGGCACGATGAACTTGGCGTACAGCGGCCCGGCGATGATCGCGGTCGGAATGCCGATCGCGATCGCGTACAACAAGGTCTGCCCGACCGACGCCTGATAGGCCTGCACCGCGAGCATCGCCGCCGGGTGCGGTGGCACCAGCGCATGCACCACCGAGAGCCCGGCAACCATCGGCAGACCGACCATCAGAATCGACACGCCAACGCGGCGGGCGACGGTGAAGGCGATTGGCACCAGCAGGACGAAACCGACTTCGAAGAACAGCGGCAAGCCGACCAGAAACGCGATGCAGACCATCGCCCAGTGCGCGTTCTTTTCGCCGAATCGCTCGATCAGCGTGCGCGCCATCTGCTCGGCGCCGCCGGACTCGGCCATCATCTTGCCGAGCATCGTCCCCAACGCCACCACCAGCGCAATATGCCCCAACGTCTTGCCGACGCCCGCCTCATAAGCGCCGACCACCGCCGACGGCGGCATTCCGGCCACCAGCGCCAGGCCCAGGGAAATCAGGGTGATGACAATGAACGGATTGAGCCGGTAACGGGCGATCAACACGATCAGCGCGATGATGGCCACGGCGGCGTAGACCAGCAGCCAATAGCCGAAGGAAGGCGTCATGCGGTACTCCTCGAAAGGGTCACGTTCGAATGGGTTGTGAAACTCATAAATCATTTCGAGATAGAGATTTCAAACCACATGAAAGTAATTTTCGTGGAGAGACAAGACGTGTCGCTGGCGGATATGTGGTGTCGTGATTAATGAAAATCGGAGGGCGGGATTTTCATGACTTTCTGGCCACCACAAAGTCCCTGTGGGAGCTGGCTTGCCAGCGATGACGGCGCCACGTTCAACATGGGTGGCGACTGATCCACCGCTATCGCTGGCAAGCCAGCTCCCACAGGAATTACATTTTTCCAGGCAGAACGCGGTCACCTGTGGGAGCGAGCCTGCTCGCGAATGGCTTCACTCGGTGCGCGCTGGACTCACACCATTTCGTTACGAATCCATTCAACCACCGACGTGCGCTTCGGCGTCCAGCCCAGCAGTTCCCGGGCGTGTTTGCCGCGTACGCGGCTGTTGGAACCGAGGCCGTAGTTGGCCATTTCATAGCCCCATTCGGCTTCGGCGTCTTGCAGTGGCCAGTCTTGCGGTTTGCCCAGGTTCAGGGCGTCGGCCATGGCGGTGGTCATGTCGATGAACGAGGCTTCACCGCTTTCAACGAAGTAGAAAGTGCCCGGCACATTCCTGGTCAGCGCCAGCAGATACAAGGCGACGACGTCTTCGATGTGCACGTTGGACCAGATGTTCTGGCCGCTGCCAACGTGGCGCACCACGCCGCTTTTGCGCGCCTGCTTGAGCAGTCGCGGCAATTGCACGCTGTCGCGTTTGACGCCAAGGCTGTGGCCGTAGATCAGCGTGTTGCAGATCACCGCCGAGTTCACGCCATCCTTCGCCGCCGCGAGTACGAGGTTGTCGATGGCTACGCGATCGGCCTTATCGACAGTCGGTTGCGGCAGGTGGTCTTCGTAATAAATGACATCGCTGGATTTGCCGCCGGAGGCATCGCCGACGATGCTCGAACCGCTGGTGTGCAGAAAGACTTTATTCGAGCCGCGCAAAGCGTCGAGTAACGCTTCCACCGCACCGCGATGATCGCTGCTGGCAGCGTTGATGACGGCATCGGCAGCACGCGCCTGTTGCGCCAGCAATTGGCTGTCATCGAGGGTGCCGATTACCGCGTTCATGCCCAATGCTTTCAGCTCATCAGCCTGCTCCGCGCTGCGCACCAGGCCGGTGACGTTGTGCCCGGCCTGCACCAGGCCGGTGGCGATGGACCCACCGATAAATCCGGCCGCGCCGGTAACGAATACGTTCATGGAGAAACTCCCTGCGTGAATAAGTGATGCAGCGAGTATCGGCCGATGAAACCCGGCGAAAAACCCGCCCTCGGCCAATTCACTCTTGCGCAGGGATCACGAATCAGCCCTTGAATTCGGCGCTGGCGTAGGCGGCGAGTTTGCCCTGGATAAAGTCGAGGAAACACTGAATGCGCAACGCCAGTTGCGAGTTGCGGTAGTACACGGCGTTGATCGGCTGGCGATAGCCACTGTTGAATTCACCGAGCAGGACTTTCAGGCGTCCGGCGCGGATGTCGTCGATGGTCATGAAATGCGACAGACAGGCAATGCCCTGCCCTTCCAGTGCCAAATGGCGCACGGTCTCGCCGCTGGAAGCGCTGATTGCCGGGGTGATCGGCCAGCGGTCGCCATGCACATAGCGCAGCGGCCATTGGTTGAGGCCTTCGTTCTGGGTAAAGCCGAGCAACGTGTGTTCGCTCAAATCCGCCACTTGTCGTGGCGCACCGTGCTTTTTCAAATAGGCGGGGCTGGCAACAATCATCAACGGACTGCAACCGAGCGAACGCGCGTGCAGCGTCGAATCGGCGAGGTTGCCGATGCGGATGGCGACGTCGGTGCTTTGTTCAAGCAGGTCAATGATCAGGTCATTGCTGTTGAGTTCGAGTTGAATGTCCGGGTACAGCTGCCGGAATTCGTCGATGTAGGGAACGATGGCGTGGAGCATGAACGGCGAGGCAGCGTTGATGCGCAGGCGCCCGGATGGGGTCTGCTGGCGCGAGGACAGGCGTTCTTCGAGTTGATCCATCTGGTCGAGAATCAACTTGGCCTGTTCGAAGAAATACTTGCCCTCCTCGGTCAGGTCCATGCGTCGCGTGGTGCGGTTGATCAGCGTGGTGTCGAGCTTGGCTTCGAGCTTCGACAGCGTGCGACTGACGGCCGACGGCGTCTGGCCGACCTGCTCGGCGGCGGCGGAAATCGAACCGCACTCGATCACGCAGACGAAAATCTGCAACTCATCGGATCTGGCTTTCACGGGTGTCCTCTTTGGAATCGCCAAGATCGCAGCCAATCGCCATGCCCCCTGCGGGACCTACCGAAGGTCGCGATCTTTTGCTGTACCCGGATAGTAGCCCGAAACCCATCAAGCCTTGAGGCCAAACACCTCAGTCAGATGCTGCTCATAGCGCACCACATCATTGTCGATATTCGGACGCTTCATTACGTCGACGCAGAGAAAGGTCGGCAGTGCGGTCATGCCGAGAAATTCGTTGGCCTTGTGGAACGGGAAGTACACCGCGTCCACGCCTTTGGCTTCGAAGAAATCCGTCGGGTCATCGAAGGCTTGCTGCGGCGCGTTCCAGGTCAGCGACAGCATGTATTGCTTGCCCTGAATCAGACCGCCACTGCCGTACTTCTGCGAGGCATCGGAACGGGTGCGGCCGTCGCTGGCGTAGAGGCTGCCGTGCCCTTCGGTGAAGACTTCGTCGATGTACTTTTTCACCGTCCACGGCGCACCCATCCACCAGCCCGGCATCTGATAAATGATCACGTCGGCCCAGAGGAATTTCGCCACTTCTTCGGCAACGTCATAGCCCTCGTCGATAAACGTGGTCTTGACGTCGACACCGCCGCGATCCAGCACGCTCAGCGCGGTTTCGTGCAGGGTGGTGTTATAGCGGCCATCGGAATGGGCGAATTTTTTACCGCCATTAAGCAACAGCACTTTCTTCATCGGAAAACCTCGGCGCAGCCTTTGAGGCTGGATTGAATCAAGAATTGGAATGGCCGCAGATTAACCATCGATCTCGCGCGAAAACAGCCACATCGACGCAAAATACATTTGATCAAAACGCACGAATCGATCGCCAATTGTTGCCGTAGCATCGCCGCTTTCTGCTTTTGAGGAAGTTGTGATGAGTGAACGCCAGGGTTTCATCCTGCACGCCAAGACCCGCCCGGAAAAAGCCGCCGAATTCGAAGCGCTGTTCCGCGCTTACGTCGAGCCAAGCCGCGCCGAACCGGGCTGTATCGAGTACCACATGCTGCGCGACAAGGAAGATCCGACGCTGTTTATCTTCTACGAGATCTGGGCAAGCCAGGCGCATCTGGATGAGCATTCGGCATTGCCGCACATGAAAGCGTTTTTCGCCAGGCGCATGGAGTATCTGCAGCGTGATTTCGATATCCGCGCGATCGACATGCTCAGCGAATCGTCGGCTAGCCGCTGATCAGCAAATGGGCGCCGAGCGCGCCCAGTCCGATAAAGAACACCCGCTTGAACAGCACCGCACTGATGCGCTGACGCAGCCACTGACCGAGCCACATGCCAAGCATGGCCGGGATCAGCGCCAGCAGCGAGGCGCTCAATTCGCCACCGCCGAGTGCGCCGTGCCAGAGCAGCCCAGCGGCCAGCGCCAGGGTCGAGACGGTGAAGGACAGGCCGAGCGCCTGCACCAGCTCATCGCGGCTCAGCCCCAGCGCTTGCAGGTACGGCACCGCCGGAATCACGAAGACGCCGGTGGCGGAGGTGATGACGCCGGTGATCAGGCCACACAGCGGGCCGAGCCACGATTCATGCGCGGATTTGACGTGTAGCGTGGGCAAGAACAATCCGCTCAATGCATACAGCAACAGCGCCGCGCCAAGTCCGCGCACCACCCAATGTCCGCTGGACATGCCGAGCCAGAGGGTGCCGATGCCGGTGCCGAAGAAGATCATCAGCAGCATGGGCCAGAGGCGTTTGATCAAGCTTTTCAGGTGACCACCGAAGGCCAGTTGCCAGAAATTGGTGAGGGTCGCCGGAATGATCAACAGCGCGGCTGCCTGCGCCGGCGCCATAGCCAGACCGAGCAGGCCCATCGCGACAGTGGGCAGGCCGAGGCCGATCACGCCTTTGACCGTGCCGGCGAGGAGGAAGGTGGCGATGACCAGTAGAGAAAGGGTCAGGCCGAGGGTTTGGTAGAAGTCGGTCAGTGTGTGCATTGGGGTAATGTGCACTGATCCGGGCTGGGGGAAAATCTGCCATATACTTAGGCAGCCTCTTCCTTTGCAAGAGGCTGATATTTGCAGTGATGCATCTGGCCTCATCGCTGGCAAGCCAGCTCCCACAGAATCTCGGTTGTTCATCCATTTAGAGATCAACAAGAAACCTGTGGGAGCTGGCTTGCCAGCGAAAGGGCCAGCCCAGACACCATAAAAATCAGAGGCAAACCCCATGCACTTCGACCTCACCGACCTGCGACTCTACCTGCATATCATCGACACCGGCAACATCACCGCCGGCGCCGCCCGCAGCCACTTGTCCCTCGCCGCCGCCAGCGCCCGAATCCGCGCGATGGAAGCCTCGCTGGGCGCCGAATTCCTCGAACGTGGTCGGCGCGGCGTCACCCCGACGCCGGCCGGTGAAGCCCTCGCCCGCCACGCGCGTACCCTTTTGCAACAGACCGAACGCATGCAGCAGGATCTGGCCGATTACGCGCAAGGCGTCAAAGGTCAGGTGCGGCTGTTATGCAACACCACGGCGATCACCGAGCACCTTCCGGAAGTGCTCGCGGATTTCCTGCACAGCCATCCCAATCTCGACATTGATCTACAGGAACTGCCCAGTGCGCGAATTACCCATGCCTTGCGCGAAGGCGCAGCGGATCTGGGGATTGTGTCCGACGCGGTCGACACCAACGGCCTGCAGACCCAGGCGTTTCGTGATGATCCGCTGGTGCTGATTCTGCCGCTTGATCACCCGTTGTCTGACGCCGCCGGGGTCAGTTTCAGCGACGCGTTGCAGCACGACTTTGTCGGATTGAGCGCCGACAGCGCACTGGCGATTTATCTGGAAGAACAGGCGCTGCACAGCGGCGCACGGATGCAGGTGCGCATTCGCGCCGATGGCTTTGATGGCGCGATGCGTATGGTCGCCCATGGCGCCGGCCTGGCCATCTTGCCGTTGGCCGCTGTCGAACGCGCGACGCTGGAACGGTTCAAGTGCACACCTCTCAATGAGCCATGGGCGCGCCGCGCGTTATTGCTCTGCGCGAAAGACTTCGCCGCGCTGCCGGGTTATGCCCAAGCGCTGTTACAAGCACTTATTGCTGCGCGCGTTTCTGAGCACTCCGATGTCGACCCCAGACAACTGAGCGACGACCGGGCGCTATAGGGTGCGACTTCAATTCTCAAGTCCACCTGCCCGGAGTCCCTCATGACCGCGACCGCCCCTATCACCGTTCTGCGCGACACCCACCCGCTGCCAGTGCTCGACGCCTGCAAATGGGAAAAACTCGAAGGCGACCCGCACACCGTCAACCTCAACGCCTACACCAGCGAAGACGGCAGCAAGATCATGGGCACCTGGATCTGCACACCGGGCAAGTGGCGCGTCGATTATGTGAAATGGGAGTACTGCCATTTCCAGGAAGGCTACTGCGTGATCACCCCGGACGGCATGGCGCCTATCCACTTGCGCGCCGGCGATATCTTCGTGGTTGAGCCGGGCATGAAGGGCACGTGGGAAGTGGTCGAGACCGTGCGCAAATACTTCGTCTTCGCCTGATGCAAAAAAGCCGGGAAATCACCCGACGTGATTTCCCGGCAACACCTGCTGCAATTTTTAAACACACCCCAGTGTTACCTGTGGACATAGAGAACCCTGTGGCGAGGGGATTTATCCCCGCTCGACTGCGCAGCAGTCGCAAACCCTGAGGACTCGGTTTGCCTGACACAATGTAGGGGGCTGCTGCGCAACCCAACGGGGATGAATCCCCTCACCACAAGGGCTGATCGTGATTACTGCGGCTTGCGATAGCTGTTGATGATCGCCGAGAAGTCTTTCCCACCGTCACCGCGCTGACTCATCGCCTGATACAACTGCTGCGCCACCGCGCCGAGCACTACCGGTTGATGCGCCTGCCGCGCCGCTTCAGTCGCCAGCCCAAGATCCTTGAGCATCAGTTCTGCCCCGAACCCGCCGGTATAACCGCGCGAGGCCGGCGCCGTTTCGACGATGCCCGGCCACGGGTTGTACATCTCCGAACTCCAGCAGCGGCCGGTGGAGCTGTTGATGATCCCGGCCAACACGCCGGTGTCGATCCCCAGCGCATCGCCCAACGCCATCGCCTCACTGACGCCGACCATCGAAATCGCCAGCAGCAGGTTGTTGCAGATCTTGGCGATCTGGCCGGTGCCGACTTCACCGCAATGCACGATGTTGCGGCCCATCTGCGCCAGCACCGGTTGCAGGGTGGCGAACAGTTCCGGGGTAGCGCCAACCATAAAGGTCAAGGTGCCGGCGGTCGCGCCGCCAGTGCCGCCGGAGACTGGTGCATCAGCCATGGCCACGCCGTGTTTGGCGGCGGCCGCCGCTACGTCGCGGGCGGTTTGCGGATCGATAGTGCTGCAATCCACCGCCGGCACGCCTTGGCGAATGCCGGCGAGCACGCCCTCTTCACCCAGCCAGACACTGCGCACATGCACCGCGGCCGGGAGCATGGTGATCACCAGTTCGGCATCTTCCGCCGCCTCGCGGGCCGAAGCGCGGATGGTGCCGCCCAGCTGTTCCAGTTCCGCCAGCACGGTTTTGTTCAGGTCGACCAGGTTCAGGGAGTGGCCGGCCTTGATCAGGTTGCGCGCCATCGGCGCGCCCATGTTGCCCAGCCCGATAAATGCGATTTTCATGATCGAATCCTCAGCGCAGGTTGATGGTGGTGTTCACGCCGTCGTTGACGCTGTCGTCATCGAACCAGCGCGCCGTGACCGTTTTGGTCTGCGTGTAGAACTGCACCACTTGCTTGCCGTACGGGCCGAGGTCGCCGAGTTTCGAACCGCGCGAACCGGTGAAGCTGAAGAACGGTACCGGCACCGGAATCGGAATGTTGATGCCGACCTGACCGACGTCGATTTCAGTCTGGAATTTACGCGCCGCCGCGCCGCTCTGGGTGAACAGGCCGGTGCCGTTGCCGAACGGGTTGGCGTTGACCAGCGCAATCGCCTGATCGAGGGTGTCGACTTCCAGCACCACCAGCACCGGGCCGAAGATTTCCTGGGTGTAGATCTGCATGTCGGTGGTCACACCGGAGAACAGGGTCGGGCCGACAAAATTGCCTTGTTCATAACCCGGCACGCTGATGTCACGACCATCGAGTTCAAGCTTGGCGCCTTCCTTGATGCCGCTTTCGATCAGTTCGAGAATCCGCGCCTTGGCCTTTTTCGAAATCACCGGACCGACATCGGTGCCCGGCTCGCTGCCGGCGTTGACCTTGAGTTTTTGCGCCAGTGCTTTCAGGTCTGGCAGCCACTGTTTTGCGGCACCGACCAGCACCACCACCGACGTGGCCATGCAACGTTGCCCGGCCGCACCGAAACCGGCGCCGACCAAGGCATTCAGCGCTTGCTCGCGATTGGCGTCCGGCAGTACCACAGCGTGGTTTTTCGCGCCCATCATCGACTGCACGCGTTTGCCATGTTTGCCGGCCAGGTCATAAACGTGGGTGCCGACAGCGGTAGAACCGACGAACGACACGGCTTTGATGTCCTTGTGCGTGCACAGGCCATCGACCACATCCTTGCCGCCGTGAACCACGTTGAGCACGCCCGCAGGGACGCCAGCCTCAATGGCCAGCTCCACCAGCAACATGGTCGACAGCGGATCCTGTTCCGAAGGCTTCAGGACAAAGGTGTTGCCGCAGGCGATCGCCATCGGGAACATCCACAGCGGAATCATCGCCGGGAAGTTGAACGGCGTGATGCCGGCGCAGACGCCGATCGGCTGGCGCAGAGTGTAAGTGTCGACGCCGCCGGCGACGTTCTCGGCGAACTCGCCCATTTGCAGGGTGCCGATCGAGCACGCGTGCTCGACCACTTCCAGGCCACGGAAAATATCGCCTTCGGCATCAGCAATGGTCTTGCCCTGCTCGGCGCTGAGGACCACGGCGATGCGCTTGGAGTGCTCGCGGATCAGCGCTTGCAACTTGAGCATGATGCGCATCCGCGCGCCGATCGGGGTCAGTTTCCAGGTCTGGAACGCGCGCTGGGCGGCGCTGACAGCGGCATCGACCTCAGCGGCGGTGGCGAACGGAACCTTGGCCAGCACTTGCTGGGTGGCCGGGTTGACGATGTCGTGCCACTCGGTGGTCTGCGACTCGACCCATTCGCCGTCGATCAGCAGTTTGACCTTTTGCAGCGTGGTGTCGTTGGGCGTAAGCGATGCGTTCATGCTGGTCTCCAGAACTTGTTTTTATCGTAGGAGCCAAGGCGAAAGGTTCGCCTTGAGATGAGGCGTGTGTCGCGAATTGGTTGTCGGACTGTTTTTGGAGTATAGATGTGCAAACTTCTAATAAGAACGCACATATAAGCCCGACCATCATGCAAAAAAACATCACCTCGCTAGGCTCGCTGAACTGGGACGACCTGAAGTTTTTCCTCGAAGTCGCCCGCACCCGCAAGGCCAGCACCGCCGCCAAACGCCTGGCCGTCGACTACACCACGGTGTCGCGACGGATCAGTTCGCTGGAAGCGGCGCTCGGCACATTACTGTTCGAGAAATCCCGCACCAGCGGCTTCGTCCTGACCACTGAAGGCCAGCGCTTGCTCGGTTATGCCGAGTCGATCGAAAGCACATTGCACATGGCTTGCGAGCAGGTTTCGGGCTCGGGCGTGGCCCTGTCCGGCCATGTGCGCATGGGCTGCACCGAAGGCTTCGGCAGTTTTTTCATCACCCCGCAACTGAGCCATTTCGTCGACGCCTACCCGGCAATCTCGGTGGACATCCTGCCGCTGCCGCACTTCATCAGCCTGTCCAAGCGCGAGGCCGACATCGTCATCGCCCTCGAGCGGCCGGAGCACGGGCCGTACGTCTGCTGCAAACTCTGCGACTACCGTTTGCAGCTGTACGCAACCCAGGACTATCTGGACAAACACCCACCGATCCGCCGCCCGGCCGACTTGAGCAAGCATCAATTCATCAGTTATGTGGATGATCTGGCGTTCAGCTCGGAGCTGCTCTACCTGGCCAACGTGCTGCCCGGCGCCAGCGCGCATTTGCGCAGCACCAGCGTGATCGCGCAATACGTCGCCGCACAGCAGGGGCGCTCGCTGGCGATCCTGCCGTGCTTTCTCGCCGCACAAGACCCGCGATTGCTGCCGGTGCTGCCGGAGGAAATCGACATCACCCGGCAGTTCTGGATGTACTGCCGCGAGGATCTGCGCAAGTTGAAGCGGATTACGTTGTTGTGGGATTACATCCGCGAAGTGACTGAACGCAATCAGGCGTTGTTGATGGGTGAAACGCGGGAGATGCGCTTTGCCGATTAGTCGGCGCTGACCACGATCGACACCCGGCGATTTTCCGTGCGCCCCGCTGCGGTGTCGTTGGAAGCCACCGGTTCGCTGCTGCCGAGGCCTTGCAGCTGGATGTTTTCCTGCTTCATGCCGACCGTACCGAGGACGTTGGCGACGCTCTTGGCCCGGCGCAGCGACAGTTGCTGATTGTAGGTTTCCTTGCCGGACGCATCGGTGTGGCCATCGACGCGCACCCGCTCGATTCCCACGCCGAGCAACGCCTTGCCGATGCGTTCGACGATTTCCGTGCTGGCTGCGTTCAGGCTTTCGACATCGCTGCCAAACAACACTTTGCCCGACAGGCCGAACTCCCAGCCGTCGTCGGTCAACTCGAAACCCTGCTGTTTGAGCACGGCGACCTGCGCCGGTGTCAGGCCTTTCTGCGGGGCGGTCTGGCAACCGCTCAGGGTCAGCGCGGCGATCATCAGCAATGCGGAAAAAAGTCGAACGGGAAGAGTGAACACGGACATCAGCTCCTGGTATGAACGGAATCGACCGGGCGCTCCGACCCGGCGGTGAATTGCGCGCCACGCGACAGGCGCTTGGCCTGGTACATTGCCGCGTCGGCTGCGTTGAGCAAGGCACCCGGCGTGGCGCCATGATCGGGGTAAACGGCGATGCCGATACTCAGCGAGGTCACCACACTGCTGTCGCCGGGCAGGGTGATCGGCATGTCCATGCTGGCGAGAATCTTGTCAGCGATGTGCTCAGCGTCTTCGACCGTGTGCAGTGGCGCAAGCAGCACGGCGAACTCGTCGCCACCCAGCCGCGCGACCAGATCATCCTCGCGCAATTGCGCTCGCACGCGATTGGCGATGGCCACCAGCACTGCGTCGCCCGAGGCGTGGCCGAAGTTATCGTTGATGCCTTTGAAGCGGTCGCTGTCGAGAAACAGCACGGCGACCCGCTCATCGTGTTTTTTGCCGTTGCGCAAGGCGCGGATCAAGCGGCCTTCAAAAAACGCACGGTTGGGCAAACCGGTGAGGCTGTCGTGGGTCGCTTGGTGAGCGAGAGTTTCGTTTTCGTTTTGCAGATGGGTTTGCCACGACTCGAGTTCGCCGAGCAAGGCATTGAAGTCGTTGCCCAGATTATCCAGTTCAGCGATTTGCGCCGGCGGCACGCGCCGATCCAGCGCTCGCTCACTGCGCGCGGCGTGGGCGACGGAGGCGAGGCTGTGCAATGGGCCAATGATTGCGCGCAGCTGCCGCCGCGCCAGATAGAGCGCGACCCAGGCGCTGATCGCGGTGCAGAGCACAATCCCGGCCAGGCCGCTGAGCAGGAAGCGCATCAGGCTGCCGCCGTGGCCGATGAGCAGGACGCGACCAATTTCACGGTCCTGATGCTCGATCGGCAGGCTGACCGGTTTTTCCAGAAGAGCGCGGGTGATCTGCATTTCCAGCTCGGAGAACAAGCCGGTCTCGACGCGCTGCCATTGCGCAATCAATTGGCCTTGCGCGTCGAGCACTCGGGCATCCGCTACTTCCTCGGTGGCGGCGATGATCGCCAGCGCCTCGGTTGCCGCCGCTTTGTCATTGAACACGACGGCCGCTTCGACGGTGTAGCTGATCGAACGGGCGATCAAATGCAGGTTGTGATCGGCATACACCCGCAGCGCGAGCACGCCCAGCAAGGTCAGCGAAACACTGGCCATCGCTACCGCCACCAGCGCGACAATCAAATGCCCACGGCCAATGACCGAGCCCAGGGTCGGGCGAGCCTTCCAACTGAACAGCTTCATGGCGCCGCCGCTTTGCGACGGGACAACTGCAACACGCTGGGGTGAATGCGCACACCACTGCGAGCCACGGAGTCGAGATTGACCTCGAACGACACTTGTTCATCGCCGACGCGCAGGCAGAACAGACTGCCGACGGTGCATTGATCGTCGGCTTCACTGATGCTCAGCACTGGATGCCCGATCAACGATGCGAACAGGCGACTGCGTTCATCGGCGGTCAGCTTGCCGATGTACACCGCGTCGCATTCGCTGACGATGGCCGGGTTGTCCGCCAGCAGACGCCGCACAGCCACCGGCCGACCCGTGGCTTGGGTGGTGCCTTTGACCAGGTCATCGGTGTATTCGGTGGGGCCGACGATGCACAGACGCAATTGCGCCGGCTCCACTGGCCAGCGTGCGTAACTGAGGATGCCAAGAACCACTTGCGTGACCGCTTTGGCCCGTTGCTCGGCCGGCCCGGTTTGCGCTTGGGCGATGGCGCTGCCCGTGAACAACCAGAGCAAAACGATCAGCAATGCGTGCTGGCAGGCCACCACACGCTGTGTCGCCCAGACGGCCACCTTCATGGAGGGATTCTCTTGGAGCGTAACGAAATGATGCCGCAACGATAGCACAGCGCCAGAACACCAGCGAGGCGCCTGCCTCTGACCGGTTGGTCAGTACTCGTTGTCGGTCATTCAGCGCTTCATCCCGGAGGCTCGGTGCCCTCTTCCAGTTCCAGCATCAGCCCGCTCAGACGCTTGACCTTGCGCAGCACCGCCTCTTCAAACACGCCGGCACGCGGCTCGATCAAGGTGAACCAGTGCCGGGCGCGAGTGATTCCGGTGTAGATCAGTTCTTTGGTCAGCACGGGGTTCAACGCATCCGGCAGGATCAGCGCCGTGTGGGCGAACTCCGAACCCTGGGACTTGTGCACCGTCATGGCGTACACGGTTTCGACATCATTGAGTCGACTCGGCAACACGAAGCGCACGCCGCCCTGACCATCGTTACGCGGGAAGGCCACGCGCAGAACCGTCTTGCCGATTTCTGCACCTTCACGCTCGGGCAGTTTCAGGGCGATGCCGATGTCGCCGTTCATCAGGCCCAGACCATAGTCGTTGCGTGTCATCAGCACCGGCCGACCTTCATACCACTGCTGATCGCTCTCGATCAGACGCGCCTTGAGCAATGCAGCGGTAATGCGCTGGTTCAGACCTTCAACGCCCCACGGCCCTTTGCGCACCGCGCACAGCAACTGGAACGTGTCGAACGCCTGCAAGACTTCGCGCGCCCAATCGATCCAGTCCGCATGCTCAAGTGGCCGCGTTGACGGTGGACGCTGATCGCGCAATACGCTCAGGTAATGGCGGTAACCTTGCGGGCCGTTGCCGTGACCTTCGAGCAACAGGCGTTCGAGCTTGTGATCGTGTTCGCCTTTGAGCGGCAGCGAATACACGTCGTCGTAGCCGCCAGCGGCGAGCAACTGTCGCGCCTCATCGGCCAATTGCTGATTGACCCGGCGCGCGAGCTGACCGATACCGCTGCCCTCGCCGAAGCGGCGCGAGTGACGCAGCATCACCACTTGTTGCGCCAACGGATGGGTGCCGTCGCAGTCTTCATGCAAACCGCTACCCTGCAACGACTCGCCACTGACAGACTCCAGCCATTGTCGCGTTTGCGGGCTGTACCAACCGCCCTCGGCGTCACGGCACAGATCGCCCAGCACCGCACCGGCCTCGACCGAGGCCAACTGATCCTTGTCGCCCAGCAGCACCAGCCGAGCATGGGCCGGCATGGCGTCGAGGAGGTTGGCCATCATTTCCAGGTCGATCATCGACGCTTCATCGACCACCAGCACATCCAGCGGCAGGCGGTTGCCGGCATGGTGACGGAAATGCCGGGTGCCCGGTCGACTGCCGAGCAGACGGTGCACGGTGGTCACATCGCTGGGGATCGCCGCGCGCACCGCTTCGGCGACCTGCAGTGATTGCACTTGCTGACTGATCGACTCGGTCAGACGCGCAGCGGCCTTGCCGGTCGGTGCCGCCAGACGAATGCGCAGCGGATGGCCAGCCTCGACGGCCGGTGCCTGCAGCAACGCGAGCAAGCGCACCACCGTGGTGGTTTTCCCGGTGCCCGGGCCGCCAGTGATGATGCTGAAGGCGCTGCGCGTAGCGATGGCGCAGGCGAGTTTTTGCCAATCGATGACAGCTGCGGATTCCGCGCCGCCGAACAATTCGTTCAGACGCTGCGGCAGATCATCCGGCGTCGGCTCCTGCTGCATCAAGCGTTGGCGCAACGCTGCATCGATGCGGCGTTCGTAGGTCCAGTAGCGGCGCAGGTACAGGCGTTTCGAGGACAGCACCAGCGGACGTGTCTGCGCTGTTTCAATCGGGTCAGCGGCCAGGGCCACCAATGGACTGCTTGCCAGCACTTTGCACCAATGGGCTCCATCGAGCGTTTCGAGCAGTTGCGAGGGCAGCAGCAACACACCGCCCTGCACGTCGCCTTCGGGCGGCAATGACAGTGCAAAATCCGGCGCCTTGAGGGTTTCAAACAGGTCCAGACACACATGACCATGGCCGAGTTGGTGACTGGTCAACGCCGCCGCGAGCAACACCAGCGGATCGGTCTCGGGCTCGAGTTCATGCAGGAACGCGACAAAGGCGCGGTCCAGCGCGCGCAGCCAGCCGCGCTCGACCCAACGGCTCAGCAACAACAGCAAATCATCGGCGCGGGTCAGCGGCGAGAGTTTCGACAGGCTGTCCGCTTCCAGCGGCGTCGGCAGCAGATCGGCGAATGTGCGGCTCATAGCAGGACTCCCTGTTCCCAGGCGGGTTCGGACTTGGGTTCGGGTTTGCCCTGGAACATCCGGTCGAGGCGTTCGATCAATTCCCGTGGCGGACGCACGAAGTACATGCCACGACTTTCCGCACGCGTACCGCGCAGAAACAGATACAGCGCCCCGCCGATGTGACGGTCGTAATCGTAATCCGCCAGCCGCGCCTTCAACTGGCGATGCAGTGCCAGCAGATACAGCACGTATTGCAGGTCATAACGGTTGTCGAGGATCGACTGCTCCATCGCCTGCACCGTGTAGGCCTGATCATCCACGCCGAGCCAATTGGATTTGTAATCGGCGACGTAGTAACGGCCAGCGTGCTCGAAGGTCAGGTCGATAAAGCCCTTGAACATGCCGTTGAGCTGAACCGGTTCTGCCGCAACACGAGCGACGCCATTGTGGGTGTGCTGGCGCACCTGTTCGTCGAGCTTGAGCACGTCAACTTTGTGGCTGGCGAACCAGAACTCCATCTCGACGCGGTATTGCGTCAGTTGCTCAAGAACCACCGGCGGTTGCCCGCCAGCGATCGGCAACGGTGACTTGAGCAAATGCTGCAGCCAGTCAGTCAGCGTGGTGATCCAGCCTTGCCAGCCGCGCAGATTGCAGCGCCGGGCAATTGCATCTTCCAGCGCTTCGCGGGTAACCGAAAAACCTTCAGCGCCCGCCCATTCGAGCAAGCCATGCAAAAACGTGCCGGGATTCGGTCCGCGAGGAAAACGGTGGATATCGGCGCCACCGCTGCTGATTTCATGTGGCGCGTCGGGATCGAGGCGCTCGTCGTCGAAGAGCTTTTGCGCCTGCGGACTGTCCGGTGCTTCATCGCTGCCGACGCTCAATATGTCGCTGATGCGCAAAGCGCTATAGGAAGCGATCCACCAGTTTTCACTGGCTTTGCGCTTGGGCCGTAGCGTGGCTCGCAGGACTGCTTCATTGCGCGGCGGCTGGTAATGCTCGTCAGTGGGCTGAGGCATTTCGCCGATGCCGATGGCCGGGCAGTCTTGCTGCAGATCCCGCAGCCAGCGGTTCAATTCGCTGGACTCGCCCAAAGCGGCACCGCCCCCCAGCAAGTAACCCAGCGCTGACAGGTGCAGCACCGAGCTGTTGTTATTGCCGCGCTTGAGATCAGTGACGCCCAGCCAGCAGGCATGCTGCGCGCGGGTTAACGCGACATACAGAAGACGCAGATCTTCGGCCAGACGCTCATCGTCAGCCAGGGCTATCAACTCGGGGGTAGGCTTGAGGCTGATCTGCGCCTTGCCCGCAGCGTCGTGGTAATGCAGCGGCAAACGGCTGCCATCCACCGGTTTCGCCGAGCAAATGAATGGCAGGAACACCAGCGGATATTCCAGACCCTTGGATTTGTGGATGGTCACCACTTTGACCAGTTGCTCGTCGCTTTCCAGACGCAGAATCTGCTCTTCACCGGCCTGACCGGACAGCGCCAGCAACTCGGCCAGATGGCGGATCAACGCTTGCTCCCCGTCCAGTTCAGCAGCGGCTTGCTGCATCAGCTCCGACAGGTGCAAAAGGTTGGTCAGCACGCGCTCGCCGTCACTGCGCTGCATCAGGGTTTGCGGCAGGTGGAAGTCGTGAAGCAGGCGTCGCAACATCGGCAACACGCCCTGTTTGCGCCAGAGCTCTCTATAGCCGCGGAACTGCATGACCCGGGCTTCCCAGACCATTTCATCCTGGTTCAGGCGCTCCAGTTCGATCAGCGGCAGGTTCAATGTGGTACAAGCCAGCGCAGCCTTGAGCGAGCGTTCGACATCGGGTTCGGCGCAAGCCTTCAGCCATGCCAGCAGATCGTGCGCCTCTTGGGCGGCAAACACCGAATCCTTGTCCGAGAGATAAACACTGCGCACACCTCTGGCGGCGAGTTCGGCGCGTACGGCCTGGGCTTCCTTACCGTCGCGGACGAGGATCGCGATGTCCGAAGGGCGTAAACCTTTGAAGTCGTCTGCTTGAAAGAAACCAGCGCTGCCGGTTTGCCCGCCATTGAGCAGTGCGGTGATTTGACTGGCGCAGGCGGCGGCCATATGCTGGCGATAAACCGAGCCGGACAGCGGCTGATCGCTAGGCAGTAGCCAGACATTGAGTGCCGCGACGTCTTGCCCGGCAATCCGCAGCGTTTCCTTGCGTCCCTGAGACTCGACCGGGAGGAACGGTACCGGGTTCTCGCCATTTCTTTCGCGAAACAAAAACGCGCCTCGTCCCTGCTCTCGGGACTCGGCGCGTTCGAACACGTGATTGACCGCTGTCACCATGCCGTGGCTGGAGCGGAAGTTGGTGCCTAGTGTATGCAAACGGCCGGTAGTGGCCTGACGTGCGCGCAGATAGGTGTAGATGTCGGCACCACGAAAGGCATAGATCGCCTGCTTGGGGTCGCCGATCAGGAACAGGCCGGTGTCAGGGTGATTGTCTTCAATGCGGTAAATGCTCTCGAAGATGCGGTACTGAACCGGGTCGGTGTCCTGGAATTCGTCGATCAGCGCGACCGGGAACTGCTCGCGGATCAGCGTTGCCAGACGCTCGCCGCCCTCCGATTGCAGCGCGGCATCCAGACGCAGCAACATGTCGTCGAACCCCATTTCTGCGCGACGGCGCTTCTCTTCTTCAAAACGCGCGCCGACCCACTTGGCAGCGTGTTGCAGAACAGCAGCATCGGGCGTCGGCAAGGTATCCAGGCTCGACTTGAGTCCGGACATGGCGTCCAGCCCCGGATGACTGGGAGCCTGGCCTTTCCAGGCCTCGGCCATGCCATCGGGCGTCAATCGGGTGAAGCCGGTGCCAATGTCCAGTTGCTCAAGCGACTCGTCTTCCGCCCAGGTCTTGAGTTTCTCGAACCAGGGCTCGAAATAACGCGCCTGCATTTTGCGGCCATCGACGGTTTTGCTGGCGACGCCTTCATGGCAGAGAGCAAGCAGCTCGTCTGCCCAGTCACGCCAAGGCATTTTCAGTTCGACCAACGCCGCTCGCCGCTCCAGCAAACACTCTTCGATCATCTCCGCGGGCGCCTTGCCTTCATCGGTGTCACGCTCGCTGGCAAACAAGCCGCGCACCCGAGGCAACAACGCGGCGGGGCCACCCCAATTGCTGCGCACCCAGTTCAGCGCATCGCCCTGCATCGGGTAGCAGAACAGTCGCCAGTAATCGCGCAACACTTCGCCAAGCAGATCGCTGTGATCGGTTTCCAAGGATTGCGTGAACAGGCTGCCGCTGTCGAACGCATGCTCGCGCAGCATGCGCTGACACCAGCTGTGAATGGTCGAGACGGCGGCTTCGTCCATCCACTGCGCGGCGATATCGAGGCGGTTGGCACAGCCCGGCCATTGCAGCGGATCGAACTGATCGCGCAGCTCGGCAATCAGTCCGTCCGGGGCAACAATTTCGTCGCGGAAGAACCGCGCGGCCTCAGCCAAGCGTGTCCGAATGCGTTCACGCAGCTCTTTGGTAGCAGCGTCGGTAAACGTCACTACGAGGATTTGCGGCGGCAGCAGTTCGCGTGAAAAACCGCTTGTCTCGCCGCCATGGCCGAGAATCAACCGCAGATAAAGTGCCGAAATCGTGAAGGTTTTGCCGGTGCCTGCGCTTGCTTCGATCAACTGACTGCCGCGCAGCGGGAAGGCCAGAGCCAACGGTGTTTTGGTACTCATGCGCGCGCACCTTCGCTGGACAAGGAACGCCACGGCGCTTCGAATAATGGGCGGTACAACGCGTCGCACCAGCCGGTGAAGGTTTCGTCTGCCAACAATGCATCGAAGTCGGGATATTGCCGGAGCAGTGCCGGGCTTTCGCGCCGCTCGCCGTTGCTGGTCTGGCCGTCACCGTCATAGGCTTTTCGCGCAGCGGCTTCGGCTTTGACCGGGTCAGTTTGAGACAACCAGGCGAACGCGGTTTTTATCGCAATCGGCAAGGGCTGGCGCATGCCTGATTGCCACGCAAGAAGCAGGTCACCGAGCAAACGCAACGCTCGGTCTCGCTCCATTGGCTCAAGCAACAACGTGTCGTCACTGGCGACCAATGCCGTGGTCAGCGCATGCTCGCTGGCGCAGGCGACCAGATGGGTAACCCACGATTTGGTCAGCCGATGCCACTTGCGAGTTTTGATCGAGCCGATGCTATTGGGAATGGTCGTGACCGACAGCAGGCCGCCATCGGCGCGTTGATGCAGGTTTGCGAGCCAGCCCTCCAGCCGCAAACCCTGCAAGTCGAGACTGACCGGGATTGCACTACTCAATGGCGACGGCCATAACGTCAGCAACTGTTGATAACGCTGCAGAAGATCCGGCAGCGGTTCGATCAGTTCACGCTGTAGGCATTCGCCAAAACCGGCCATAGGCAGCAGACCACTGTTTTGCAGGCGCAGCGCCCGGGCTTGCAGCGCCTGATCGATATTGTCCGGCTGGCTGAGTGCGGCTTCCAGCAAACTGTCGCTCAGCGTGTAGCGCTGTAGGGCGTCCAGCACGAAAGGTTCTTCATCTGCCAACGGCGCTTGCGCCGCCTCGAAATAGACCTTGAGACGCTGGGTGAAAAAATGCCGAACCGGATTACGTAGAAAATCCTGCAGCAATGCCAGCGTCAACGGTTCATCTTGAACATATGGCGCGAGTAACGGCGCTTCGCTTTGCTGCGCTTTCTCTTGATGTAACACCTGCCACTCGCTGGCGTAGCTGAACAGTTGCTCGCCTTCGTGGAAATAGCGGGCACTGAAAGGTTGCAGGGGGTGTTCTTCGGTCAGCGCTTCCAATAGATCCTGGGTAGGGTCGATTGAACGCCAGCCGCTGGCGAGGTGATCGCGCAACTGGCCGATGAGCACCGAGGCGGGTCGTTCGCTGTTGTCACGGATGCTGCGGCCAACCCAACTGATGTAGAGCTGAGAGCGCGCGGACAACAGCGCTTCAAGCAACAGATAGCGGTCGTCCTCCGGTCGTGAGCGATCCCCAGGTCGGTAATCGCTGCCCATCAGATCGAAGTCCAGCGGTGACTGGGCGCGGGGATAATCGCCGTCGTTCATGCCCAGCAGACATACCAGTTTGAAAGGAATGGCGCGCATCGGCATCAAGGTGCAGAAATTCACCGCACCGGCGAGGAATCGTTGCGACAATCGGCCCTGATCCAGCCCGGCGAGCCAGGCTTCGCGCACGACAGTCAGCGGCAGTTCGTCAGTCAGGCCGACCGCCTCGCAGGTTTCCAGCCAGGTCTCGCGAAGCTCTTCGAGTTGGGTCAGCAGGTAGTCGTCGTGCTCGTTGCTCGCCTGAAAGAACACTTGCATCAGCGCCTGCAAACGCAGCCCCCACTCTTTCGGTTGAGCCGGTTGCGTGAGTTGCTGATGAGCGATTTCCAAGGCATCCAGCAGCGCAACCAATGGCCCGATCAGGGCAGCATCAAGTCCACCAATTTCGTCGTAAGGCTCGATACCTGCACATGCATCGGCACTGCCGACGGCGTAGCCCAGCAGCATTCGGCGTAGACCGAAATGCCAGCTGTTCTGCTCCAGTTCCTCAGGCAATCCGAGACCGGCCCGTTGTTCGGCACTCATGCCCCAACGCACGCCGGCGCCCTCGATCCAGCGGTGTAGGGTTGGCAGGTCACGTTCCTCTACGCCAAAGCGAGCACGCAGAGCTGGAACATCGAGCAGGTCGAGAATCTCGCTGACCGGGAAACGGCTGTCCGGCAGCTTGAGCATGTGCTCGACGGCGATCAGTAATGGATCACGTCCTCGCTGGCCCTGGTCCGCCAAAGTGAACGGAATGAAGCGCGGGTCAAATCGATCGAGCGGACCGAAAACCGCGCGGATATGCGGGGCGTAGCTGTCGATATCAGGGACCATCACGATCACGTCCCGTGGGCGTAGAGCCGGGTCGGCGCTGAAACGCGCCAGGAGTTGATCGTGCAGGATTTCGACTTCGCGCTGGGCACTGTGGGCGATGTGAAAACGGATCGATTGGTCCTGCGTCAGGTCGACAGCGGGCCAGAGCTCACGAGTCTCGTTGAGGGGGCGCAATTCGAGGATGTCGTCCTGAAGCTGGTTAAGCATGTTGTGCGGCTGGGCTTCGCTGAACAGGTCGATGCGGCCGTCACGAAAGGCTGCGCGGTAGCTGTTGGGATCGTCGTAGCTGTCGAGCAGGTTGATATAGTCGCGACCTTGCTTGCCCCAAGCGGCCAGCAACGGATGCGCGTGCTGATGCAGGGTTTCGGCATCAAGTACAACGGGCATCCCGCTTTTGCGTTGTTGGCGCTTGTATTGATGTCGCAGCAGATCCTTGTCGGCAACGATATCGGCCCAGTGATGGCGACAGGGGTTGTGTACGCAAAGCAGAACCTGACTGAAGCGCGCCAGACCGGCGAGCGCTTCAAGAACTTGTGCGGGCAATGAAGAAATGCCAAAGACGATCACGCGCGGCGGCAGCGGAGCCGGGGCCTTGTCGAGTATGTTGATGCATTCCATGAAGCGTTGATGCACGCCGGCACGACTCTGCGCCATGCCTTGTTCGCCGACGTCATCCAGCAGCGCTCGCCACAACTCTGCCTGCCAGCAACTGGTCGCTGGCAGCGGCTTTATTTCACCTCTGACATTGCGCAGTTGATGACGCCCCTCAGCCCAATCTTCCAGCCAGTCAGCCCGGTAGACCTGATATTGGTCGAACAGATCGGCTAGACGCTCTGACAACTGATAGCGCTTGCGCAGATCGCTGTCGTGAGTGAGGAAGCGTTGCAGCGGCTCGAAATGGGGGCGATCGATTACCTGTGGCAAGAGGCGCATCAGACGCCAGGTCAGCGGAGCTTTATCGAGCAGGGATTTCGCCGGAATTTCTTCTCGTCCCAATACCATGCGATACAGCTGCCACATGAAACTGCCGGGTAGTTGAACGTCAATCGCCGCAGCGATCCCGCAACCGCCAAGGTCATCGTCTTCAGGATCTTCGGCCAATGCGAGTTTGAGCCATTGGGCGATGCCGTTGCTTTGCACCAAAGCGATTTCGTTTTCCAAGGGTGCCAGTGGGTAGCGCCGCATGATGCTGACCACAAGACTGCGCAGCTCATCGAGACTGTTGCTCTGAACCACCATGAATGCAGCGTTGAGGGACTGGGCGTCCGACATATGGATTCCTTGGAAAATCGCTAAAGCCGAGGCAGAACCTTAGCATTGTCGGCCGACTGTGACAGCCGGACGAGGTCTGCGAAGCTTGTAAGAACTTTCTCGCAGGCAAAACAAAACCCCAACTGCTTTCGCAATTGGGGTTTCGGAATTTAATCTTGACGATGACCTACTCTCACATGGGGAAACCCCACACTACCATCGGCGATGCATCGTTTCACTGCTGAGTTCGGGATGGGATCAGGTGGTTCCAACGCTCTATGGTCGTCAAGAAATTCGGGTACTGACTCGGGACCAGATGGCCTCGCTTCAGCAAATTGGGTATGTGACAGCTAGGTGTTTGTGAACTTCGAACTTTCGGTTCGTTTCGTCTTCACACACCGCAATCTGGTGCCTTTTCAGGTCAGCAAATTGCTTGGGTGTTATATGGTCAAGCCTCACGGGCAATTAGTATTGGTTAGCTCAACGCCTCACAGCGCTTACACACCCAACCTATCAACGTCGTAGTCTTCGACGGCCCTTCAGGGAACTCAAGGTTCCAGTGAGATCTCATCTTGAGGCAAGTTTCCCGCTTAGATGCTTTCAGCGGTTATCTTTCCCGAACATAGCTACCCGGCAATGCCACTGGCGTGACAACCGGAACACCAGAGGTTCGTCCACTCCGGTCCTCTCGTACTAGGAGCAGCCCCTCTCAAATCTCAAACGTCCACGGCAGATAGGGAC
Organism: Pseudomonas sp. H1_G08; assembly: GCF_054681355.1. Taxonomy (NCBI): domain Bacteria; kingdom Pseudomonadati; phylum Pseudomonadota; class Gammaproteobacteria; order Pseudomonadales; family Pseudomonadaceae; genus Pseudomonas; species Pseudomonas sp. H1_G08. The sequence goes on along the minus strand of NZ_CP162822.1, from coordinate 5,608,986 downwards.
CGAACTGTCTCACGACGTTCTAAACCCAGCTCGCGTACCACTTTAAATGGCGAACAGCCATACCCTTGGGACCGGCTTCAGCCCCAGGATGTGATGAGCCGACATCGAGGTGCCAAACACCGCCGTCGATATGAACTCTTGGGCGGTATCAGCCTGTTATCCCCGGAGTACCTTTTATCCGTTGAGCGATGGCCCTTCCATACAGAACCACCGGATCACTAAGACCTACTTTCGTACCTGCTCGACGTGTCTGTCTCGCAGTCAAGCGCGCTTTTGCCTTTATACTCTACGACCGATTTCCGACCGGTCTGAGCGCACCTTCGTACTCCTCCGTTACTCTTTAGGAGGAGACCGCCCCAGTCAAACTACCCACCATACACTGTCCTCGATCCGGATAACGGACCTGAGTTAGAACCTCAAAGTTGCCAGGGTGGTATTTCAAGGATGGCTCCACGCGAACTGGCGTCCACGCTTCAAAGCCTCCCACCTATCCTACACAAGCAAATTCAAAGTCCAGTGCAAAGCTATAGTAAAGGTTCACGGGGTCTTTCCGTCTAGCCGCGGATACACTGCATCTTCACAGCGATTTCAATTTCACTGAGTCTCGGGTGGAGACAGCGCCGCCATCGTTACGCCATTCGTGCAGGTCGGAACTTACCCGACAAGGAATTTCGCTACCTTAGGACCGTTATAGTTACGGCCGCCGTTTACCGGGGCTTCGATCAAGAGCTTCGCGTTAGCTAACCCCATCAATTAACCTTCCGGCACCGGGCAGGCGTCACACCCTATACGTCCACTTTCGTGTTTGCAGAGTGCTGTGTTTTTAATAAACAGTCGCAGCGGCCTGGTATCTTCGACCGGCATGAGCTTACGGAGCAAGTCCTTCACCCTCACCGGCGCACCTTCTCCCGAAGTTACGGTGCCATTTTGCCTAGTTCCTTCACCCGAGTTCTCTCAAGCGCCTTGGTATTCTCTACCCAACCACCTGTGTCGGTTTGGGGTACGGTTCCTGGTTACCTGAAGCTTAGAAGCTTTTCTTGGAAGCATGGCATCAACCACTTCGTCACCCAAAGGGTAACTCGTCATCAGCTCTCGGCCTTAAGATCCCGGATTTACCTAAGATCTCAGCCTACCACCTTAAACTTGGACAACCAACGCCAAGCTGGCCTAGCCTTCTCCGTCCCTCCATCGCAATAACCAGAAGTACAGGAATATTAACCTGTTTTCCATCGACTACGCTTTTCAGCCTCGCCTTAGGGACCGACTAACCCTGCGTCGATTAACGTTGCGCAGGAAACCTTGGTCTTTCGGCGTGGGTGTTTTTCACACCCATTGTCGTTACTCATGTCAGCATTCGCACTTCTGATACCTCCAGCAAGCTTCTCAACTCACCTTCACAGGCTTACAGAACGCTCCTCTACCGCATCATCCTAAGATGATACCCGTAGCTTCGGTGTATGGTTTGAGCCCCGTTACATCTTCCGCG